>JAJRWW010000278.1 GCA_024276595.1 Myxococcota bacterium | reverse complement strand
CCTGGCCCAAGCGCTTCGACCAGCTCAGCCACACCGGCGGAGATGGCGGTGGCTGAGAAGATTGTGCCGGCGTCCACGTAGGACAGTCCCATGGGTGGCTGCCCGCGTGCGACTCATTGTCATTGTCCTGGGAATCGAGCCCGCACGCGGTGCAGCCCGCCCAAGTACATGGTAGGCTCAAGTGTCTCCCAAGGCCCGCGCATCGTGCCTTGGCTGGCGTGGCGATAACAGACTTGCAAGGAGTGGCCAGTGAGCATCTGGAAGAGGTTACCTGCGAGCATTCTCCCCAGGCTTGTCCTCGTGGCGCTCACCTTCGGGTGCTCCTGGGGCGCCTGGGCCCCCTCCGCGAGCGCCAGGCGCCCCGGGGAGGTCAGGGTGGATCAGCTCACAAGGGCGCAGAAGATTGCTCTGCGAACCACCGCCACGGTGCGAGCGATCCGCCGGGTGGGCAGGTCGGTGATCGCCATCACCACCAAGAAGATCGTGCGGCGAAACCCCTACTATGTCAGCCCCTATGGTTACCCCCCGAGCCGCGGGCGTCAACGAAGGACCACATCCCTCGGCTCGGGCGTCATCGTGAGCAGCAACGGCTATGCGGTCACCAACGAGCACGTTGTCTCCCAGTCCACGGACATAACTGTGAAGCTGGCCGACGGCAGGCGCTACAAGGCCAAGGTCGTGGGCGCGGCTCGCAGGTTCGACCTCGCGGTGATAAAGATCCAGGCGTACACCAAGCTCCCCGCCGCCAAGCTGGGCACCTCTGCGGACCTCATGCCCGGGGAGACAGCCATCGCCATTGGGAACCCCTTTGGCCTGTCACACACCGTGTCCAAGGGGGTGATCTCGGCCCTGAAGCGCACCGTGAAGATAAAGGGACGCAAGTTCAGTGACTTCATCCAGACGGACGCGGCCATCAACCCAGGCAACTCCGGCGGGCCGCTGGTCAACATCGTCGGTGAGGTCATCGGCATCAACACGGCGGTGCACCGCGGAGGCCCTGGGATCGGCTTTGCCATCCCGGTGGACCGGGTGAAGCGGGTGGTGGTCGACCTGCTGAAGTACGGCAAGGTGCGCGGAGCGTACCTGGGCCTGGCGGTGTATGACTACAACGGCCCCGGGGTGGCCGTGGGGAGCGTGCAGCCGGGAGGACCGGCGGCCAAGGCCGGAGTGCGTCGGGGCGACGTGATCTACTCGATCAAGGGCCAGACCATAGTCGACGTGTACACCTTCCGCAGGGTGGTGCGAAAGCTCATCCCCGGGGAGATCGTCTGGCTGAGAATGAGGCGCGGCACGGCTCGGGTGAGGGTGAGCAGCCTCTCCCCCAGGCAGGCCCGCCTCCTCTTCGAGAAACGGCTCGGGTTCACCCTCGACAGCGCTGCTTACTATGCCCGGCGAATGCGGCTCCATACCCGCGATGGCGTGGTGATCCGCAAGATCCGCCGCCGAGGGAGGGCGTGGAACGTGGGCCTGCGGCGCGGGGACGTCATCAAGCGCCTCAACAGCTTCAACGTCTCGAGCCTGCTGGACATGAACAAGGCCGCTCTCCAGCTACTCTCTGGGCGCTCCGTGATGATGATCGTGCAGCGCGGGAGGAACTCCTACTACGTGACCGTTCCCTACTGAGCGGAGGGGGCTCCTGGGACGGCTCAGTGGAAGTCCACCTCAGGGGCGCCGACGGTCCCGCCACCGGCTGTGATGCCCACCACTCCGTCGGTCCCCGCGTGGGTCAGGTTGGTTATTGCCACCGCGCCCATCCAGTACAGCTCGATCTGGAAGGAGACGGTGCCTCCGGAGACGAAGGGATCGGGCACCTGGTCAAAGGTGATAGCCAGCCGATCCTGGAACGCGTCGACCACCACAGCGCCCGCCTGGGTGGGGTCGAGGTTGTCCCAGTGACCGGCGACGCGGGGCGGACCAGCGGTGAAGGCCGCCTCGCTCTCGTTGGGGCTCGGGTCGGGGGAGCCGAAGGTGATGCAGCCGTTGCTGCTCACGTACAGCCCGGAGTAGGTCTGCCCGAAGAACGTGAAGGTGTAGGCTCCTGGCAACGAGTAGAAGATGGCGTCGTCGGAGGAGGCGAAGGAGAGGGCCACGCTGTCTACGGGCCCTCCTCCGGGGATGGAGGGGTAGCCCGAGACGCCCGCGTTCGTGGACCACGAGTACCCGCTCGGAGAGGACGAGGAGGGAATGAAGAAGATGGTGGTGGTGTCCAGGTCCCAGGAGTCCATGGGGCTGCCCACGGGAAAGAGCTCCCAGATCTGCTGGGTCCAGCAGGAGGGATCCCCCTCGCAGTCGAGGTCGTCGCAGTCCACCAGGCCGTCTCCGTCGTTGTCCAGGCCGTCGTCGCACAGCTCCACTCCGGTGCACTGGAACGTCAGGTCGAAGCTGGACTGGGCGCCAGAGAAGCCGTCCACCACCACGTAGTAGGTGGTGTTCGCCTGGGCCTGGAAGATCACCTGCTCGTCTGACGAGCCGCCGCCGTAGCTCCACTCCAGGCAAGGCAGGTTCGGGCTGCACCCGGTGGAGTCGTCCTGCAAGACGATGAGATCCAGGTCTGCCGAGAGGCCGGTGAGCTGGATCATGACTCCCTCGGCGCTGGAGCCTGGGTTGTACGAGTAGACAATCTCCGGGCCGCTCATCTGCCACGCGTTGATGCAGCCCGGGCCGCTGTAGGTCTCCAGGAGAGCTGTGGCGAGCGGGCTCGTGGAGGTGTCGTCCGAGATGATCGCGCCGCAGGAGAGTGGTCCCCCGGTGGGGCTGCAGGTGGTGGAGGTGGTGCAGGCGGTGGTGTCGAAGGTGCAGGCCTGGGAGCAGGCGAGGGCGCCGCCGTCAAAGCCCAGGGACTGGCAGGTCTGTCCGGCCAGGTCGGCGCCGTCGCACTCCTCACCAGGGTCTGCCTGGCCGTCGCCGCACTGGGCGCTCGTGCAGGCGGTGGTGTCGAAGGCGCAGTCCTGGGAGCAGGCGAGGGCGCCGCCGTCAAAGCCCAGGGACTGGCAGGTCTGTCCGGCCAGGTCGGCGCCGTCGCACTCCTCACCGGGATCTGCCTGGCCGTTGCCGCACTGGGAGCTCGTGCAGGCGGTGGTGTCGAAGGCGCAGTCCTGGGAGCAGGCGAGGGCGCCGCCGCCAAAGCCCAGGGACTGGCAGGTCTGCCCGGCCAGGTCGGCGCCGTCGCACTCCTCGTCGGGGTCCAGCTCTCCGTTTCCGCAGGTGGGGGGGAGCAGGAGACAGTTGGACGTGTCCAGCAGGCAGCTCACGTCGCACAAGAGCTGGCCCCCGAAAAAGCCCAGGCTCTCGCAGGTTGCACCGCCAAGGTCCTCCTGGTCGCACTCCTCCCCTGGCTCCAGCACGGAGTTGCCGCACAGGGGGGGCGTGTCCTCGCACTGGGAGACATCGAAGGTGCAGCGCTCGGTGCAGGCCAGCTCCCCGGCGGCAAAGCCCAGGGACCGGCAGCTCTGCCCGGCGAGCTGGACACCATCGCAGATCTCCCCCGGATCCAGGGTGCCGTTGCCGCAGGTGGGTTGCACCTGAGCGTCGGGGGGAGGTGGGAGAAAGCTGCTGCGGCCGCAGGAGACGGCGAGAAACAGGGCCATTACAATAGTTGGAGCTGCTTTTCGAAGCACGGTCGTTTCTCCTGGCTGTCTCCCATGAGTTGAGCACAGTCCCGAGGTGCTTTCAATGGAGTCTGTGGGGTTAGCTACTCGTTGTAGGTTCGTAGCTCATCGAGGGTCTTTTTTTGGGAGCAGGCCACCAGCCCCTCGGGGTCCGGGTGGCCGATGGAGAGCAGCAGCACCACCCGCTCGTCCGGGTCCAGCTTCAGGAGGCGGGCCATCTTCTTCTCCCTGGAGCGGATGTCGGGCCAGTTGAGGGCACAGGAGCCCAGGCCCAGGGTCTCCAGGGCGAGCATGAGCCCCATGGTCGCCAGGCTGCCGTCGATGTAGATGAGGTGTCGGTCGCGGGGGCTGAAGTAGGCCCGCAGCCGACCCACCACGGCGAGGATCATCGGGATGTTGTGACCAAAGCCCGCGGTGCCCATGGGCAGGGCCGCCAGGGCCGCGACCTTTTCCGGGTCGTCAAACACTCGGAACCTGAAGGGCTGTCTGTTGCAGGCGCTGGGAGCCTGGGCTGCCAACAGGATCGCCCGGTCCACGAGCTCCCGGTCCACTGGCTTTGGAAGATACCAGCGCACGGAGCGGCGACGTCTGGCCAGGGCGGCGAGCTGCTCGAAGCTCACCGGGGGCTCTTCCAGCCCTCGAGGGGAGGGCCTCTTTGGGCTCCCCCGTCGGTCCGGGAAGGGGAAGGGGAGAGCGGAGAAGAGCTCCCTCATCCGGTCGATCACCGGATGCGATCCGGTAACCCGGAAGTACTCCTCCAGCACGTCGTGGGCCCAGCGCCACTCGGCCTCCGTGGCGGCGAGATCCTCGGGAGAGCATCCGGTGGACGCCTGGCGGGTGGCCTGGGCGAACACATCCACCGTGGCCTCGATGTAGTCGAGGGCGAAAATGTCTCTCCTGGGGCGCATTAGCAGCCCCTTCTCCAGGCGGTGGGTGTTTCGACGGAGCAGGTAGCGGTTGACCCGGTCCCCCTGCTCGCTCTTGTGGTAGCGCTTGATGCCGGCCAGCACAGCCCTGTGCTCCAGGTCGAAGGCTCCCGGGAGTAGGCCGTAGCGCAGCTTGGCACGCAGCCCCGGACCGCGGTTGCGGGGGAGCAGGCGAGCCCACCAGGGGCGCTCGTGGGGGGGTGGGGCCCCGGTAGGGTCGGCTGGTTCCATTTCCTTGCTCACTTGTGGTGGTTTTTCCTTATGAGCTCCAGGCGCATCCAACCCCGCACAATGGACCACTGGTCGGCGGTTATCAAGCCCGAGAGGCGGCCCACGAGCAGGTATGCCAGGAGAAAGAGGCCTGCCGTGACCGCAAGGGCCACCGGACGCGGCAGGCCGGGCAGGACCAGGTGGCGCAGCCCGAAGGCTGCCGCCCCCAGGCCGACAGAGAGGCCCAGCACCCGGAGGTAATGCGCACCTGGGACCACGTCGAGGAGGGCGACCCCCAGGTGGTGAGCGATTCGCCGCAGATACAAAAAGACCACCAGGATCATGGCCAGGAGCGTGGCAAGGGCTGTGCCGTTGATCCCCATGAGATAGGTGAAGGGGACGTCCAGGGCCAGGTTCGCCGAGAGGCTCATGAGGGTCAACAGCAGGATGGTCTTGGTGTCTCCCAAGGTCTGCAGCATGGCGCCGTACTGCGCCATGCGCAGAAGCAGGATGCAGGTGTAGATCCGGAAGGGCAGCACGGCGGCGTGGTACTGGGCGCCGAAGAGCAGGGCGACGACATCTTCGGCGAGCACGAGCGCAAGCACCGTGGCTGGCACCACAATGAGCGAGACGCCCCGGATGCCCCTGAGCCACAGGGTACGAACGCCCCGCAGATCGCCGGCGATCTGCAGGGAGACGTAGTGGCTTATGAACACCGAGCCCACGCCAAAGGCGATGACCGGGAGGAAGGGGACCTCCTGGGCGCCCACGTGGTAGTCGGCCAGGGCTGTTGCGGTGAGCATCACCGCAACGACCAGCCTGTCGGAGTACTTCTTCAGACGAAGGGCCACCGAGTTGATGGCCAGGGGCCCGGCGAACTTGAGCTGCCTTCGGACGAGCCCTGGGGGGAGCCTCTCGCTCCCTTGCGGGAGGATCCCACCCAGTCACAGGGCGGTCACGGGGAGGCGTAGCGCGGAGAAGAGGGCCAGGCTCCAGGCGACGGCCGCGACGCTGAGCCCGGCAAGCAGAGGCGCGGTCAGCGCCAGGAAGCTCCCGGCGCCGTTCGCCACGCTGAAGGCGGCCGACTGCCGGGCCCTTCCGTTTGCCAGCAGGACGTTGGGCGCGAGGGTGGTGGGCAGCTCCAGGACGACCGCCAGCGCCAGCACCGGGAGCAGGCTCGAGAGGGTCCCTCGCGCGGCAGGGTCCCAGCCGGGCAGGATCCACGGCACTGCGAAGCTGACCCCCAGCACCAGGAGCCCGGCCAGAAGCCCCATGGCGCCCAGCAGGCCGGCGGTCTGCAGGACGAAGGCCCTCCGAGCCCCGGGGGCGATGCGCTCGGTGAAGTAGAAGATGGACTCCGGAAGGCCGAAGACGGCGAGATACCTGGCGGTCTGGTAGATGACCAGCAGGAGGGCGATGATGGCCACATCCCGCTTGGTCAGCAGGCGCGCCATGGTCACCAGCGCGGCCAGCTCGATGAGGGCGGTGGCCACGTTGGAGACAACCACCACCGCGGCCTTGTTGCTCAGCTCGCGGATGTCCATGTGGCTCATGGGGAGGTGGCCCCGGGGGCGGCTCGAATGCAGGAGAGGACCCGGTCCCACATGTGCTCCGTGGCGCGCACCTGTCGGGCGGTGGCCTCCCGCAGGCGGGCAGCTCGCCTGGCGTGGCCCGGATCATCCAGCATGGACACCAGCAGGGCCTTCAAGGTCTCGTGGTCCACCTGGGGCTCCAGGAGCAGGTCCTCGGCGCCGAAGTCCTCCATCAAGTGCCGGTACTTGTGGCTCCAGCTCGTGGCCATTGCTGGCACTGCGGCGGCCATGGCATTGACCAGCCCGTGAAAGCGTGAGGAGACCAGGGCGTGGCACTGGCCAATGAGGCCCTTGAGGCGCAGGGGGTGGCTCTCCCTCCGCGTGGGGGCGGGGTGGGGTAGCCCGGCGTTGATGGCGGCGGCCAGGGAGGCGTCCTCGCGGGAGTGGAGGATCAGCAGCGGCCTGCAGCCCAGCTCCTCGATTCCTGAGGCCAGCCGGGCGAAGAGCCGCAGATAGCCCTCGCGGGAGGCGGCGCCTCTCTGGAGCATCTTCCGGTTGGGGACGAGTCCCACCGTCCTGGGGGGCAGGGGCTGGGTGGGGGGAACCCCACGGAGGGCGTGGGTGAAGTCGTTGGAGATGTGCACGTGGTCATGGGCGCAGCTCAGCGAGCGCACCGCCGCCAGGGAGGTGGGATCCCGGGCAAAGACCAGGTCGGCCAGGCGGATCACCTCGGTGGCGGCCGCGCGCACCTCGGGCCTCTCGAAGGGGCCCAGGGCCTGGGGCAGCAGGACAATCTTGGCCCCTCGTCTCTTCAGGCGCCCATAGTAGGCGGCTGCCATGCGGGCGTTTCCCGGGCCCCAGGTGTCGCCGTAGGCAAAGCCCGAGGCGTCCAGTACCACTTGAATTCGGTCCGGATGCTCCCAGCCAGCCGGACGCAGGGGCAGCAGCCGTGCGGGCAGATCTGCCCGGACCCCGAGGAGCTGGAACCAGGGCAGCAGCGCCAGGTCCAGCTCCCTCCGGGTCCGGGCGGTGGCACATCGCCGGGCCACCACGAAGCGCCATGGCTCGGGCTCGGAGCGCATCCTCTGGAGCACGGCTCGCAACATGAGCTGTGCTCCCTGGTTGCCCGAGGTCGTGTTGCGGATCTCTATGAGCATGCTCGGTCAGTCCAGCCATCGGGCAGAGAAGAGCTGGGTCAGCTCCTGGCCAGGACCGTCGTAGCGCCCCCTCCCGGCCGGGGCATGCCAGCCGGCGATGGCGTTGGATGGGCAGTGCTGGTAGCAGGCCCAGCAGCCCAGGCAGGTGGTGCCCACCCGCGGGATCTCGCGGTCGTCATCCCTGGTAATGCACGCCGATGGGCACACCTTCACGCAGGAGCCGCAGCGGGTGCATCGCCCCGCGTGGATGTGGATGGATGTGGTGCCGCGGATCATGTCCATGTCCAGCGATCTTCCCAGACGGACGAAAAGCGCGGGCCTCTCCTGGGCGAGATCCTCGGGGGAGCAGGCCGCGAGGGGGTCGCGGACCGCTGCACGCCGCGCCACCCGGTCGATGAAGCGTCCCAGGCGGGCGACCGTACGGTGGGAGGGCTGGTGGATGTCCGGGTACGGCAGTGACAGCGCCAGGCGCAGGGGGCGCACCTTTGCCCACAGGAGCCGCGCCACCGGAGCGGAGAAGGCCAGGGGGCGGACGAGGGCGCGGTGTGGGGGCCAGTTGTCCGGGAAGGTCACCGCACGAGCCCCCAGGATGAGCCAGCCCAGGCGGTCGAGGGCCTCGGCCTGGTCAGCGAAGTGGGCGCCGGGCTCCCCGCTGCAGGTCGCCAGCATGAAGGCCATGCGCGGCTCCTCCGCACGTTGTGGGAGGCGGGGCAGGCGCTCCAGGAAGCGAGCCATGACCCGGGACTGGTTGAAGTAGTTTGTGGGGCACGCCACCCCCAGCAGGTCCACATCGCCGAGGTCGGGCGGCTCGGGCTGCCGAACCACGTCGTGCAAGGTGCAGCGGTGCCCTGCCTCCTCGAGGCGGCGCACGGCGAAGCGCGCCACCAGGCGCGTGTTGTCGGTGGCGGAGTGGAGCAGTATCGTGCATTTCATGGAGTGCGGTCCCGGCTGTTTCCTTGGCTCGGGATATTAGCCCCGACGGGCGAACGGAACAAGCGGGCCAGTTTTGGGCAGAGCGTAAAGGCCACCCGGGAGGGGCAGCCCAGGGCCGCACCCTCCCGGGCGGAGGAAGGTACTACTGGGTAGGCTGGCAGTGGCCGTCCACGCAGGCCTCGCCGAGCTCGCAGTCGCAGGGGCTGGAGCAGGGGGTCACGCAGGTCCCGTTGAGACAGTCGTCGCCCTCGGGGCAGTCGGCGGCCTGGCAGCACTCGTTGTATTCGCACGAGTCCACGCAGGTTCCCTCCTCGGAGCAGGCCTGTCCCTCGGGGCAGTCGGAGCTGTCGCCGCAGGAGGCGACCTCGCAGCCGCAAGGTGAGATGCGCAGGAGGTTGAGGTCCAGCACGAAGTTGCCATCGTCGCTCGCCACGGTCACCGTGCCGAGGATCTGGCTGGCGGTGATGAGCTGCGCCTCGAAGGTGGCGTCGAACCAGCGCTCGTCGGCGGCGGCGTCGATGATCATCCCGGAGAGCTCTGCCCCGGCCCGCTCTCCGGTGACAATGAGGTTGAAGGAGAGGTCGAAGCCGCTGGGCACCTCGGCAGACACCACAGCCTCGCCGTAGAAGTGGTCCTCGTAAAAGTCGACCAGCAGCTCCAGGTTGGCCGAGACGCCGTCGCCCGAGGCCGTGCCCATGTAGAGCGGATCGATGCCTGCCCAGTCCGGGTAGTAGCCATCGGGATCCGCGAGACACTCATCTGTGAGGGGGCAGCCATCCACCACGTCTACGCATACCCACGAGAGGGAGCAGACCTGGCCCTCCAAGCACTCATCCCTGTTCCAGCACCAGGGCTCCTCCTGTTGGCAGCGGCCATTGGCGCAGTACTCCCCGGCGGGGCAGTCCCATTCCCCCTCGCAAACAGGGGTGTCGGCCCACCGACACCAGCCATCCCAACAACGTTGGTTCTCCCTGCAGTCTCGACTGGAGTCACAGGGCAAGGCGCCTTCCTCTGGATAGCAGCCAATGCCGTTGGAGTTCCCCTCCAGTCCGAAGCAGACGTTGTCTCCGCATTCGCCGCTGCCGCACACCCCCACGCAGTCACCCGAGAAGCAGATGTCGCTGCAGCCGCCGCTCGCCAGTAGCACTAAAAGGCTCGGAATCAGCATACGTTTCATGATCTTCCTCTTTCTGTGGGCAGATGTTGCGTCTTCACTCACCTTGGCTCGACCCCTTGCCGCCCCGGGGCCCTCGGGTCTGCAACGGTCGCGCTCGCCGTGTGTCTTCTGTGCATGGGACCGGCGGGG
>JAJRWW010000277.1 GCA_024276595.1 Myxococcota bacterium | reverse complement strand
GGAGCTCACAGCCGGGAATATCACCGGATCTGACGATCTTGGCAGGACCTTGCATGGGTGAGCCTCCGGCCCCATCTATACCCCAACGGTCAGAGGGGAGTCAACGGTGGGAGAAACCAAGTATTTTTATTTGATTTTGAATGGTTTGATCATTAGTCGCTCCTCACATGGTGCGACCAAGCGAACGTTCGAACTGCAAGGGATCTCTCGCGATCTCAGCGAGCGCGATCCTGGGGCGCCCCGCTGGGGCCCCGGTGGCCTCTGCGTGGAGGCGGTCCACCACGGCGAGGAGGGTGTTGATCCTCTCCAGATCCAGGATGACCTCTGGCTCAGGGAGAGCCTCGGTAAAGTTCAGGGGGCAGCAGTCGATCCGGTCCTGGATCCGCACTGGAAGCCCGTGGGTGCGACAGATGATGGGCCGCACCGGGTAGATGAGGCATCCGCCCTCCAGCAGAAAGGCACAGCAGTCGGCCCGGGCCCCTGTCCGGCCAGGAGCCTGCTGGCGTCCGGGGGCCCGGCTCGCGAGCCAGGAGGAGATCGCCGCCGCCTCCACCGGGAAGACCGTGAGGCGCTGTCCGCAGCAGCCGTCGCAGCCGTGAGCGCAGCAGAAAGCCGCCGGCTGCGCTCTCAAGGCTCGGTCCCAAAAGGAGTCCACCTTGGACACCAGCGCACGGTAGGCAGAGAGGTCTGAGCTCATCACGGGCGGGCTCGGGGCGGGAGCACCCGGGAGGAGACCTGGAGCCAGAGGCGACCGGCCACCGGCCTGGCCAGCGAGAGGACGAGGGTGTCGACCGGGGGCTCGAGGGGTGCAGCGAAGGTGAGCTCGAGGGTGAGTGACTGGCCCGGCGCCAGGGGCTCGCGCAGATCCGGCTTCCAGAGCCCCACGGGCCTGGGCCTGGGCCCCACCCCGTGGAGGGAGAAGCCCGATGGGCGAAGCTTCGCGGGGGTGTCGGGGCTGGTGTTTCGGAGCCTCACCGTGACAAAGAAGATCCGGTTGTCATCTTTTTTCAGGATCTGCCGACGGCTGGAGGAGATCCTTATGGAGATGTCGCCGAGGGTGACGGCCAAACCTCGGGGGGCGGCCTCCAGGTAGCGTCGCCAGAGGCGCCCCGAGGGGCTCGTCGGGGCCAGCCGCAGGAGCCGAGTGACGGCGTCTCTGGCCACCACCGCCCAGGGAAACAGGTACCGCAGCCCTCCCCTGCCGGCGAGGGGGGCGCACCAGGCTCGCTCCCTGCCGCGAGCCAGAATGAGCGCTCGCTGGGCGGCGGCGGACCGCGGGCTGGCCATGGCACGGAGGGTGGCCAGGCCGTCTGCGGTGCTCTTCGCCCTGGCGCCGCCGGGGCTCACCAGCTCACGGGCAAGGCCACCCTTGATGGGCGCCGGGAGGGTGGGGTCGAGCAGCAGCCGCTCGGCATACAGATCGGCCAGCCTCTCGGAAGGGCTCGCAGGAGCGGCGAGGGGCGGGACCTTGCTGCAGGGGAGGCCAAGGCGCCGCTCACCGCGGTCGGAAACGGTCGCCTCCCGCAGCCTGCGGTCCAGCCGCAAGAGCAAAGATCTTCGGGCAGCGGGTCTGTTGCCCTCGAGCAGGCGCTTTGGGTGGAGGGCGGCGATGGCCCTGTCCAGGTCTCGCAGCTTGCCGACCCTGTCCATGGGAGACGACGCGCTGGCGTCCCCGGTGGATGTGGCAGAGTCGGCGGCGCCGTCCAGAGCTCCGGGGGTGTCCTTGGCGACTGGACCAGCGGCGGTCCGGCTGGACCCGGCGTCGGCCGGTGGGAGGCCCCCTCCGGCGGCGCCCGAGCCGCTCCAGAGGGAGCGTGTCAAGTGCAACGCCACGCCACCGAGCAGCACCATCGCCAGGAAGATCCCCACGGAGGCCATCCACCCCTTGCCAGCGGGGCGAGCCCTTCCACCCCTCGACGGGGATCGGGCAGAGTCGGCCCTGCCGGCGGTGCGGGTGGTGGCCAGCGATGGCTCTCGATCCTCCCCGTGATCGCCTGGCTCCCTGGCTCGGTGGACCGTTGGAGCAGTGGCGCCGGGGCCCTTGTCCAGCAGCGTGGTGGGGGCCTCGTGGGGAGCGGATGGGCTCGCGGTCTGTCCGCTGGAGGAGATGGATGCCCTGCGAGCCAGCGTGAGGGTCTCTCCGATTGTCGCCCCAGGGGCGCCCTGCCGTGGCTCCGGATCGGGCGGAGATGACCCGGCCATGAGCTCGGCGGGGACGCCGCCGTCCGGAGCATCCCCCTGGGCAGCGGCCGGATCTGGGGGAGCGGTCCTGGATGCGTCCTTTTGGGGAGCGCCCCGCTTGGCTCGCGCCGTTGTGCTGGGCTCCTCCCTGGGAGATGGGCTCTCGTCCTCCCCGGCCTCCTGGGGCTCGGCAGCTCCGCGTCCTCCACCCGATCCAGGCTCCGAGCTGGCGCCAGAACGGGGCTCAGGCGTCTTGGCCAGCTCCGTGCCCGCAAAGGCCAGGGTGGTGGTCTTGTCGGAGAGGACCTGCCGGGCCCCCGCACGTGGAATGAGGCTCTCCAGGGTCTCTGCCACCCTGTCGCGGGTAAACTGCGGGTGTGCCACGTGCACGTAGCGCTCGAGGTCCCGCGCAAGGGTGGCGGCGTCCGGGCAGCGCCGCTTCAGGTCCCGCTCCAGGGTCCAGACGAGCACTGTCTCCAGGGCGGGATCCACCTCGGGGCGGCTGGCGACAAGCTCTGGGATGGGGTCGTAGCGGATCTGATCGATTACCTGCGCAGACGTTCGCCCGTCAAAGAGCTGCTTGCCGCAGATCAGCTCGTAAAGCAGTATGCCGCAGGAGAAGATGTCACTGCGGGCATCCAGCCTCTCCCCGCGCACCTGCTCCGGGCTCATGTAGCGGAACTTGCCCATGACCGTGCCGGTCTCCGTGTGCGTGAGCTTGTCCCTCGCGCGGGCGATACCGAAGTCGGTGACCTTCACCTCGCCAGCGTAGCTGATGAGCACGTTCTGCGGGCTCACGTCCCGGTGAACCACGCCAAAGGGATCTCCCCGCTCGTCGGTGAGCCCGTGGGCGTGGTCGAGACCACGGGCCACCTCGGCCACCACGAAGGCCGCAACATCCAGGGGAATTGCACGCATCTGCTCCCCGGCGGCAGCCATGAGGGAGAACAGGTCCGTGCCGTACACCAGCTCGATGGCCAGGAAAGGGCGACCATCCACCTCCCCGAAGTCGAGCACCTGCGCCACGTTGGTGTGGTTGATGCGCGAGGTGATGCGCGCCTCATCGATGAACAGGGAGCGAAGCTGGTCCTGCGCGCAGAGGTCCTCTCGGATCATCTTCAGGGCCACGACCTTCGACACATCCTTGGTGTAGCTCACCTCCGCGCGCCACACCTAGGCCATCCCTCCGCCCCCGAGCCGCTCAAGCAGCCGGTACTTTCCAAAGCTGCGCATCATCTTAGCCCGCCGAACCACCGATGGGTCCGTTCCGGTGGGAGGTAGCACTCCCCCCCACGGCGGTCAAGATCGCTGCGACGAGCACACCACATTCGGCTTGAGCTGTGGGCCTTACTGCCTTACGATCCGGGCGGCCAGGGTAGATGCATGATCTCTGACGACTGGTTGAAGCGAAACACCTTGAGCCAGGGCACGGTCTCCCAGGAG
Organism: Myxococcota bacterium; assembly: GCA_024276595.1. GTDB lineage: Bacteria > Myxococcota_A > Polyangia > HGW-17 > JAJRWW01 > JAJRWW01. The sequence continues at coordinate 32 of JAJRWW010000277.1, read as the reverse complement.
GGGATGCGCCTTGCCCTGGAGCGGCAGGAGGC
>JAJRWW010000276.1 GCA_024276595.1 Myxococcota bacterium | reverse complement strand
GTCCGCGCCCATGGAGTCTGTGCCCATGGAGTCCGCGCCCATGGAGTCTGTGCCCATGGCGGAGGCTGTCTCCTGCCCTTGCTTCTCCCCTGAGCCCTCGTCTTGAAAGAGCGTGAAGTACGCGCCTGCGCCGCCTCCACCAAGGAGCAGCAGGACCACGGCGACGATAATGATGACCTTGCCCCCGCCGCCCCTGCTCGTCGTCACCTCGACCGGCTGAGCCATGGGCCCGGCCGTCACGTGCGCGGCAGGCGCCGATGGCATGCTCAAAGACGGGCTGGTGGGGGCTGTGGCCACCGGCGGCACACTCGGTGGGCCCTGGCCGGCCATCACGGTCCTTGGGGGCTCCGAGGGGCTCACCGGGTGGAAGGTGGACGCGGATGGGCCCCAGCCCCCGCTCGCCCCTGCGAGGGCCGGGTCGGGTCCGCCGGGAGCCAGGGCGGTGACAGTGTTCTTCACCTGCTGCAGGTCCTCCAGGAACTCCACCATGGATGGGTAGCGTTTCTCTGGCTCCTTGTTCATGGCAGTGAGTATGATCCGCTCGATCTCGGGGTGGATCTGGCGGTCCGGAGCGCATTCGGTGGGGGGCTGCGGCAGGGCGGTGATGTGCTGCGTCAAGATGCCCATGAAGGACTCGGCCTTGAAGGGCACGGTCCCCGTAAACAGCTCGTACATGATCACGCCCACCGAGTAGATGTCCGTGCGGTGGTCGAGCTGTCGGCCCATGGCCTGCTCTGGCGACATGTAGTGAGGTGTCCCGAAGATGGTGCCTGTGCGCGTTAGGTTCTCTCCCGAGTCCGAGGTGGAGACCTTGGCGATGCCGAAGTCCAGGATCTTGCACAGGTCGGTGCCGTCCTTGGCCACCACCAGGTAGACGTTCTCCGGCTTCATGTCCCTGTGGATGATCCCCTTGGAATGGGCAGCGGCCAGCCCACGGCAGATCTGTATCACCAGGTCCAGGGCCCTGGCGGGATCCATGCGCCCCTTGAGCATGAGGTCCGACAGGGGCTCCCCGTCCAGGTACTCCATGGTCAGGTAGACGCTGCCGTCCGGCAGCCGCCCGAAGTCGTCGATCACGACAATGTTCTCGTGGCCGATGGTCGAGGCGGCGAGGGCCTCCTGGTGAAACCTGGTCACGGCTTCGGCATTGGATGTGATCTCGTTTCGCAGCAGCTTCAGAGCCACCTTCTTCTTGATGTAGATGTGCTCGGCCTCGTACACCTCGCCCATGCCGCCCTCGCCGAGCATTCGCACGATCCGGTAGCGATCAGCCAGTATCTGGCCCTCCCGACTCTCGGTCTGGCTGTCGTCTGGCACGAGCGCGGTGCCATCCTTGGGGCAGAACGTCAAGCTCTCTTCATACTTGCTGTTGCAGGCGGGGCAGATCATGGTGGAGCACTCCAACGGTCTCTGGGTCATCGGAGACATCGCGCGTCCCGATGGATACCCTGGGACCACCCGTCAGTTCAAGGATCTCGACGGGAAAAGCCAGTTCGCTACCTGTCTCCCTGGAGATTATGTCCCCCCAGGACATCTTTGTCCAAGGACCTTTTGTCCAAGGACCTGTTGGAGGAGCTTGCCCATGCCCTCGACTGGCTCACGGTCCAGCTCATTGGCCCAACCCTCGTCCGGACCCTCGGCAGCTCCATGGAGGGACTGGTGCCCTCTCGGTCGCCCATCCGGTCGCCCATCACCCATGGTGGATGGAGATGCCTCTGGGGCCCAGGGTGAGCAGGTTGTGTCGGCCGCGCGTCAGGCGACGCACCTCGTCCAGGTAGTTGTGGTTCATCACGAAGACGTCATGGCCTGGCTCCAGCCGGGGGAGCAGCTCCTGTGGGGAGCTCACTCTCATGCCCGTTGCCGCGACGTGCTTGCCCTGCTTGGCGGGGTTGATGTCCACGAGCAGGCTCACCCGTGCATCGGCTCGGCGAAGAAAGAGGGTGAAAATGACTCCCTTGGAGGCAGCGCCCCAGACAATGCACCGGGGCTGCGTTCGCACCCGGCTCGCGCAGCGGCTCACCGTGTGCAGGAAGTCGGGAGGGAACCGAAAGCCGTCCGAGGCGCCCGAGCCGGGCTCTCGCAGGGTCGCCAGGTCTGCCACGACATAAAGGTACTGCCCGGCGAACAGGTGGCCAGAATCGTACACCTTGCCGAAGACCTGGTGGAAGTCTCGGAGGCGGAAGTAGTTGACATGCTCGTAGAAGACATCGAACCACGCTCGCTGGCGACAGATCCAGTCCAGACAGGGCACCTCGATGAAGATCTTGCCGCCCCCTCCATTCGAGACCCGGATGCTCTCCAGGAAGCCCAGTGGATCCAGGACGTGCTCCAGCACATGCCTGAGCAGGACACCGTCGGCGCGGAGCCCCAGGCCCGGCCGATAGCGCTCCTTGAGCACATTGGGGTTGGGCCCGTCGTAGGCCGGGTCCACGCCGACGATCTCGTACCCCGCGTCGGCGAGCAGCTCCAGGAAGAAGCCCTTGCCACAGCCGATCTCCATGAGCTTGTGGTCCTGGAAGTGGGCTCCGATGAGCCTCTCGACCGCTCGCAGGTGGTCTCGAAACACCCCGCTCTCGGCCTGCTCGTTCTGGTAGTCCGCGCCGTACTGCACCAGCTCGGGCTCGAAGGCGATGTTAGAGATCAGGCCGGTCCGTGGGCTCTGGGCCAGGACCACGTCTCCCCGCTGGCAGGCGATCGCCTCATCTCGGGAAGAGAACATCCGGTTCTGAAACACGGGCAGGCCCTCGGCCCGGTAGAGGACCTTACCGCCAGTCACGGCTCAGCCAGGCGTCGAGCTTGTCGCGGACCCCCCAAAAGGCCATGGGCTCATGGTCCGGGTACGGGTAGTGGCCAAGGTTCAGGTCTATCTCCCAGCGGTTGTCTCTGATCCAGCCCTCCACCAGCCTGCGCACGGACACGGGGGTGCCCGAGCAGATGTTGACAGCTCCAAGGTTCTCCTCGGCAAGCGCCAGCGCGACCAGGTACCTGGCGGCCTCGGACACGTGCAGGTAGTCTCGGAGCTGCTCTCCCCCGGACATGTTGAAGATCTTCTCGCCTCGCCGGACCGCCTCGGCGAGCTGAGAAAACAGCGCTCTTGGGGGCTGGCCCTCCCCGAAAAGATAGAACAGGCGCGCCCAGGTAAGCGAAAAGGGATGGTCGGCCCTGAGAAACTCGAGCTGCCGGCGGAGGGTGTCCTTTGCGAAGCCATAGGGAGTGAGCGTCCCCGGCCTGGCGTCCTCGGCCAGCGGCCCCGAGCGCATCCCGTACTCGAAGCAGGTGCCCGCCACCACGAGCGTTCCAAGGCCCGCGCGCACCAGGGAGCTCAGGAAGCGATATTGGCCCGGCAGCTCCTCCTCCAGGTGGTGGAGAGAGCCGTAGCGCGGCAGCCCCCCCCAGGCGAGGTGAATCAGCACATCGGGCTCGCCGAGCGCCCGGAACAGCCCCTCGGGCCCCGGCCCCGCTGCCCCCGCTGCCCCCGCTGCCCCCGCTGCCCCCGCTGCCCCCGCTGCCCCCGCTGCCCCCGCTGCCCCCGCTGCCCCCGCTGCCCCCGCTGCCCCCGCTGGCGAGAGAGGCACATCTTGCACGTCAAGCAAGTCCAGGTGGACCAGCTCACAACGGGACAGGTCTCCCGCCTGGGGGAGCGCCGCACCCTCCTCTGGAGGCCGCCGGACCACGGCGACCACGTCCACCTGGTGGCGCGAGAGCTGAGCCAGCACCTCTCTCCCTACAAAGCCCATGGAGCCAGTGACAGCGACCCTCACGATCCCCCCTCCCAAACGGTATACATGCGGCGCCGCCCCAGGGCGACCAGCTCCAGGGCGACCAGCCCCAGGGCGACCAGCCCCAGGGTGACAGCCCAGACACGGCAGGCCCGGGCTCCGAGATGAAGAAGCGCATTACTGGGCAAGGGGTGCTCCATGGGTCGCCGCCAGGTCCATTTCCGGGGCCATGCGCCTGGTGTGCCGATTGTGTCCCGGCAAGCGTGTGATTGCTCGAGGTGCAAGATGGTGTGGCCCTCGTGACTGCTGATGATCTGCTCGGTTGTTACGCTGGCGTTGATGGCAGTCGCTTGCTACGCCATGGGGTGAGCTCGATCCATTGCTGGTGCCATGGCAGGGGTGAGCGGAGGGGCGTGGCTGGAGCATCAGGGGAGGGAGACCTGGTTGGACATGAAGCTCATCTGATCTTCGTCGGTGAAGCTAAAGAGCGCTGCGTAGAAGGGGCCCGTGCCCACTCCGGTGAGCGTGATGGTATAGGGCTCTCCCGCGCTCGCACCCAGGATCTCACCGTGGACGCGTGCAGCCCACCAGTTCGTCTCCGACTCATTGGCGGTGAAGGCCTCGCTGATGGGCTGATCGCTGTAGACGACGTGCACGTAGACTGCCCCACGGGGCACCGTGAAGCGCAGGGTGACATCGCCGCCGCTGCGCTGGGCTGAGAGGTCCTCCACGACGGCGGGGACCCCAATCGGTGGCGTGTTCTCCCGGGCATAGGCCAGCAAGCGCCCTTCCCACTGCCCGGTCCAATGCTCGAACTCTCCGTATGGGCCAGTTCCCTCCTCCGGAACGCCGGTGTCCAGGTAGGCCATGACGTGGTTCCAGTGTGCCACCAGGCCAGAGTGCCAGTAGTACCAGACCTGGGGATCCACTAGGGTCAATCCCGTGCCGCCGGAGGTTCCCAGCTCCCCCTCATCGATCCAGTACGAGAAGTTTCCATAGTTCAGGTTCCACGCGAAGATAGCCGACAGGAGCTGGAATGCCTCGGCTCGCGTCTGGGCGTCGTGGTCGTCGACCTCCTGAATCAACGCGATGACCTGCCGGGTGAGATAGCCTGCCCCGCCGGCCCAGTCGTGCGGCAGCCCGGTCTCGCTGTTGTACGAGCCGGTGTACATCCCGGTGCGTGCGCTGATCCGCTCCCGCAGACCTTGTGCGACGTAGGTCCGCATCTTGTCCAGCAGGGACAGATCTCCCGTGACACGGAAGGCGGCCAGGGCGTGCCCCAGCGCGTGTCCCGTGCCGCGGCTGGAGAAGTCCTCGAAAAGCTCCACCCGGTCGAGGCGCGCCTTGCGGAACTCCCCCACGAAACGGTACCAGTCTCGAACCCACGGGTTCCCGCTGTACCAGTAGAGTTGCTCCACGTGGTAGAACCAGCCGTGTTGGTCGTCCCGGGCGGCGGCGTTGCGCCCGGTGCCAGGCAGATAGACCACCGGGTTGTTCTGCGCGCGCCAGTGCCCGCCAGCGTAGTGTGCCTGGGTGAGCCCCAGCCTGGCATAGTCCTCGTCGTAGCGGTACTGGGCGAGCCACTGGGGTCGCGCGTTGAGTTCCCCGATGGCGTACGCCTCTGCCAGGAAGTAGTCGGCTGGCGCCCCGGTTACCATGAAGCGCTGCCCCGTGTCGGGCCAGCCTCCCGTGCCCGCGGAGTAGCGTTTGCGCCCGATGTCCACCAAGAATGAGCCCCAGCCGAAGTTGTAGGCGTTATCCGTCAGATCCAGGGATTCCTCGCTGTACTCGGGGATACGCCGATCATCTCCGCTTGCCGGCGGGTCAGCGGGAATCACGCCGTCGAGATCCAGGCTCACCCCAGCCTGGCGGTACCAAGACAGCGGGACTACTGGGACAGGGTGGTACTGGAAGGTTCGCGCCAGGCGTGTGAGATCCTCCTCCGTGGCGCCACCGTCGTGGAACAGCAACAGGATCTCCTTGTAGACGTGCTGCATGTCGTCGAGCCAGTACAGCCCCTCGGAGACGAGCCCAGGCCGGCACAGGTTGGTCTCCCCCTCGCAGTCGTCGTCGGCGCTGCACCACGTGGACGGAGTCTCAGTGCAGACGTAACCGAGCTGCCGCGACCAGTCGGGCCATAGCTCCATGGAGAGGCGGTTGGCGGCGTCCACTCGGATGCCGTTGGGCCAGGTCTGCCAGAAGTTGCGCACCACTGCCGCCACCCCTCGGTCCCCCTCGGAGACGTCCAGGAATCCCTCCGCCTGGGCTCCAGTCTCCAACGAAGCCATGGATCCCAGGTCCCGCACCACGAAGGTGTCATGCGCCTCCTGCGCCAGCACCACTCCGTCCTCTCGCAGGCGCTGAAACGCCGTGGAGTCGCCCAGACCCACCCGGACAACTGAGGCATCTCCGAAGGTCAGGTCCAGGTTCACCGCCATGGACTGGAAGTACAGCGGGTTGGCGAACCCACACCCGACGGTGTCCTCCCCCACGCACTCGGGGTAGCCCGGACTGTAAAGCGCCGGGCCCTTTGCGCTGTTTTGGAGCTGGTAGTCAACCTTGAGGTACGGCTTGCCCGCGTAGGCGTATATCCGCACCGCGAAGCCGTGGCGGTGGTACTCCCCCGGGTCGTCCAGATCTCCGTCATTGTTGGCGTCGTTGTACTGGGCGGGGACCTCCACGCGGATCACGGCCCGTAGCGGTCCCGCCTCCTCGATATCCACCGTGGGCGTCCCCATGGACGAGTCCCGCTCTATCTCGCCGCCTGGGTATCGCACCATCTCGCCACCCGCCTCAGGAGATGGGGCCACCAGGAGCTCCGTGGATTCGAACGTTCCGCTCCCGTCCAGATCCAGGGAGAGCTCGTCGATCACGTTGAAGCGTTGCTTGTGGACAAAGAAGCGCAGCGGGCCCGTGACTACCTCCACGCGCTCGGCTCCATCGGTCACCGTTACGGGGGTCTCTGGCGGTTCGGGCGGGCCGTCCGCGCGGAGGGTGTACTCTGTCTCTCCGTCGGCTCCAACTGTGGCCTGGAAGTGGAGCATTACGTGTCGGATAGACCCATCCCGGCCTGGCCACCGGTTGAGCACCTGGACCTGGGCGGGCACGTCCATCCCGAGGTTGTCCACCTCCTGGCAGTAGCCGTAGGGCAGGGGTATCACCGCAGTGACCGGGAACCCGTCCGCTCCCACCGAGGCGGTTTCCTTCACGGTAATGCGCACCGGGGGTAGCTCCACGCATCGGGGCGCCGGACCGGCATCGGGCACATCCACAACCGTGGCGTCCGGTCGGGCCCGGATGTCATCGTCGCCGCATGCGGCGACTCCCAGCAGCTCCAGGATGGCCACTCCCGCGGTCAGCCAGAAATACCGAGTTGTCATGCGAGTGTTTTCCATAGAATCAGGTGGTGGTCATGAACGATGCCGCTGCAGTCGGTGACGACACGACATCACTCCACCATGATGCACGTGGGTTCCTCCTCAGGCTAGAATCACTATACGGAGCAGGGCGTCCCTCCGTCAAGGTCCGTGGTTCTGGGACCGTTGACATCTCGGTGATGGCGGATACATATTCGAGAGAATGCGATGTGGATTCCAACTCTGTGCCAGCTCAGCGCGCCATGAGCCCGCTCCAGGGTGACCGGCCCGAGGGCGATCCCCAGGACACCGGCGAGCTGAGCCGCTCGGCGCTGCAGCGGGCCGAGACGGTGGTGGATCTGCCCGGAGACGGCCGCACGCCCGAGACCTTGCTCGATCTCGAGGTGGGGGCCCGGGGAGCTCCCGCCTCGGGGGGCGCGCCGGACCTGGAGGCCGCGGTGCTGGCCCCTGGCTCGGCCGGCGATGCGCCATCCGGGGAGGAGCTGCCAGGGCCGGATGGCTCCTCTGGCACGTCAGGGAGCAGCCTCGGGCTGGCCGCCGGGCTCCCGGCGTGGGACAGCTCCGGCGCCCTGGCCCGGATGAGCTCCATCGACCGCCAGGAGCACCAGGCCAACCTGTTCCGGTTCCGCCGCGCCATGACCTTGGGGGTGCTGTTTTGGCCGAGCTTCGCCCTGGTGGACTGGGCGGTGGCCCAGGGGATGGGCTTCGGTCACCTCGGCT
>JAJRWW010000275.1 GCA_024276595.1 Myxococcota bacterium | reverse complement strand
GCACCATACGGAGAAGCGCAGGCGCTTAATGAGAATCGGCATTTTTAGCGATGTTCACGCCAATCTCGAGGCGTTGTCTGCCACCATGGACAGATACCGTGAGCACGGGGTGGATCAGCTAGTGAACCTGGGCGACACGGTTGGCTACGGGGCGAGCCCCAATGAGTGCAGCGACATCGTCCGCAAGGCGGTATCCTTCGCGGTGCTCGGCAACCACGACGCGGCGGTGGTGGGGCGAATGGACTATGCCTTCTACTACGAGGCATGCCGCCACGTGCTCGACAGCCACTCCTCCGTGCTCACGGACGACAACCGTGCCTGGCTGTCTGCGCTCCCCTACGAGCATCGCCAGGATGACATCTGCTACTGCCACGGCTCTCCACTGAACCTCGAGGAGTTCGACTACATCTTCTCGCTGGAGCAGGCTGAGAGCTGTCTGCCCTACTATGACGACCTGGCGGCAGTGACCTTCATCGGTCACTCCCATCTGTGCAAGGCCTTCGCCCTCAGCCGCACAGAGGTGTACGCGGTGGTGGCCACGAAGTTTCAGGTGCGCCCGGACCACAAGTACGTCATCGGCGTGGGGAGCGTGGGGCAGCCCCGGGACTATGACAACCGGGCGAGCTACACGATCTTTGACACCGAGACCCGCACCTTCGAGTACCTGCGGGTGGCCTACGATATCGAGGCCTCCGCGCGCAAGATATTCGAGTCCAACCTGGAGCGGAACTTCGGCAACCGTCTCTTTCTGGGTGTGTAGCCCAGGGTGCCCGGAAAGCCGGCGCGTGTTCACTTCGCGCACCTGCTACGGCCGGCGACGAGTGTCGCCGAGCTGAGGGGAGGGGGAGCGCCGATTCCCCCTCTGCAGTCCACAAAGGCACCGTCTGTCCGCGAGTTTTCACGTCCCGTATTCCTCAAGGGCAACGAAGGATGATTCCGCGATGGGAGTCTATGCAGCGGTTGGCGAGGGCGTGGGCGAGGCGGCCGGGTGCGAAGCGGATGGTGAACAGTGCGCCGACGCGGGTACGGGGATCGTGCTGATCGAACAGGAGATTTCCGAGGCCGAGGTGGACAGGGACGCGGCGGTCGTGGACCAGGGCGCGGCGGACGTGGGCGCCGTGAAAGGCGACGGCTGACGCGCCGGCGGTGACGGCGGCGCGTCCGTAGGTGCGTTCGCGGGGGCCGGGGTGAGAATCGTACTCACGGCCAAGGTGCGCGATAAACAGGAGCGGACGGCGGGGGTCGCGGCGGCGGGCATCGCGGATGACCCGCGCCACCGCGGTGGGGGTCGGTAGGGGGATCGTGGCGCCGGGTGCGTGGGCCGGTGGCGTGAGATTCACCGCCACCACGGTGATGGGGCCGAGCAGTTCGACGCTGGGCCGGCCGGTGAGCGCGGCCTGGAGGCCGAGGGGTACAATGCGGGCCTGGCCAAGCAGCCGGACGGTTCGGTTCAGGCCCTCGAGGCCCGCATCGAGGGCATGATTGTTGGCGAGGGTGACGGCATCTACGCCCGCCGCGCGTAAGGCGGCCAGCCCCTGGGGCTCGCCGCACAGGCGGGGTTGGCGCACGGTGCCGTCCCCCAGACACTTGGCCAGGGGGGATTCCAGGTTCACGATGGCCAGGTCGGCTGCGCGGAGGGTCGGTGTGGCGCCTCGGAGCAGGCTCGTCCAGCCGGAGCGTTTCGCCCGCTGGGCTACCCCGCGACCAAGGAGAACGTCTCCGCCGACGGTGACGGTTATTGTGTTGGTGCGGCCTCCGGTATTTGTGTCGGGGCTTGTGCCGGGGCCGGCGCCAGCGTCAGTGCCGGAGCGGCAGCCACTCCATAGCGCTGCCATCATCAGCGTGACGGCCAGGTGCCTCACAGCTTGAGGCCGGCCCCTGAGGAGGGCCCGCAGCGTGTCACGCCACGCCCCTTCGGTTTGATAGCCCGCACCGGCTCCGCATAGATGGGGCGCAGCCACGTCGGACGCGCCGGGGTGCGGCCGCTGGCCAGTCGTTTGCGCCATTCGGGGTCGGTGAGGCGCTGGGTCGCCGGCTGCAGGAAGGCGCGGTAGCTCATTACGGCGCCGCGGGCGAGCACCGCCCCCTTGGGTCCCGGAATAATGGCGTAGATCATCTCTGGGTGAGCTACGCCGACCTCCACCGCCTGGCCGGCTGAGCGCCAGGTGAACACGTCCGCGATGACGGCCATGTCCTGATCTCGCCGCGCCAGCAGGTCGGTGTTTGCCAGGGAGATGAGCAGCCACTCCACCTCGCCGCCAATGAGGGTGATGCGTTTGCGCTGTTGGGGTGTGAGGGGCTTGCCCCGCAGCTCCTGCCGGGCGGCGTCCCGCAGGAAGTGCAGGAGACGGACCAGGCCCTTGGTTTTCTCCGCCAGGGGCCGGGCGTAGGGGCGACCATGGAGCTGACTGGTCTTGAGCGGGATGCCCGCGGCCCGGAGACGTTTGTCCAGGACCTGCACCAGGGTCGCCAGCCGCTGGTAGACCTGAGGTACCGGCTCCACCCACCCGGGAGGCGCCGGCGGGTCTGGAGCGTCGCACTCGGCACCGGACTGCTCACCGTAGAGGATCGTGTCGTGTCGCAGCTTGGCCCAGCCGCTGGCAAAGGCCTGGAGTGCCCGGAGGCGCCAGCCCGAGGTCCGCAGCAGGCGTGGCGCTGTGGTAGGGGGCTTGGGCAGTAGGCTCCGCAGGGCGTGGAGCGTGCCGTGGTAGGCGTCTTGACGCCATCGCCCAGCCGGGAGCCCGGTGATGTGGAGCCTGCCGCGATCGATGGCTCGAGACAGGGCGGTGTGGGTCACACCGGGCTTGGGATTGACGATGAGCTTCTTCGCCAGATCCGAGCCCAGCAGGGCGGCGCTTCCCAGGGCTCCCGGGCCGCGGACCATGGACTCGGGGGCGATCCCCTTTATGGCGATGTCGTTGAGTGCCCCGATGAGTTGCTGCAGGGCCACGTTGTCTTCAAAGGCGCGTCTCCCCATGACGCGCACCTGGGTGGGCTCTCCAGAGGAGCTGGCCGTGGACCGGATCTTCGGGGGAGGCAGGGTGGCGAGCTTGGCGGCGTAACGTTTGAGCGTCGAGGGGCGGACGAGATGATCCGCGCGGGCTTGGCCAGCGTTGGGCACCACCTCCACCAGCAGACGAGCCGCGGCCGCCAGGTCGGCCGCGTCAGGTCCACCCACGAAGTAGGTGGTCACGTCCTTGACGCGCTCCAGCGCTTTGTGGCCGGCCTTCGAGCCCAGGTAGCTGCGCGCCAGAAGCATCACACCGATCACGTCTGCCCGGTCTCCCTGTAGCGGGAAGCACGCCATGCCCAGCCAGCTCATGGACCGGAAGAAGCGCTGCAGTACGCCGGTGCGGGTGTAGTGGCCGCGCGGGCGCATCTGGGTCAAGTCCAGAGTGCCCCGTACGATACCCTTGGGCAGCCTGCCGCCAGCTTTTTGAATCTGCGCTGCGGCCCGGGTTACCAGGAGGCGGACCGAAGCGGGTACAGGCGTCAGCTTGGCCTTGGGCTGTGGGGCCGGCTGCCGGGTCGGTCGCTCGGGTACCATCCCGGCGGGTGGAGCCACGGTCTCCACGTCGCTGGCGTCGCCCCGGGCGGGCTGCTCCAGCAGGTGAAGCGCCACCGCCCAGTAGGCCACGGCTCGGGCCGCTGCCCGCTTCGCGCGACGTGTCCGGGCAGTGCGGCGTACCTCCTCGGCCTCCTTCATCAGGCTCCGTAGCGCGCTTTTTAGCTTCGGCACCAGGTGCTCACTCTCCACCTCCCGGAGGACGGCGTCGAAGTACGCGTGGGTAACGTCGATGGCCAGGTCCACGGTGACGAAGCTCGGGAAGGCGATGTAGTCGTTTCTCTCGTATACATGAAAAAGGTGGGTTGCCCGAGCCCCCGGCTTGCGGCCAGGTTGAGGTGCCAGGAAGAATCCCTGAGTCGTCAGCAGCTTTTTCTGGCGTGAGGTGAGCTTGCCCAGACGGGCCCGGTTGCCCACGCCCGACAGGGTCCAGGCCGTGCCACCGGAATCCGGAGGTGGGGTCATTCGCTTGGTTGGTCGGGGCGCGGGCGTGAGCTGTCGTCCGGATTCACTAGCGGTGCAAGCTGTGACCAGTCCCATCATGAGCAGCAGGGGAACTCTAAT
>JAJRWW010000274.1 GCA_024276595.1 Myxococcota bacterium | reverse complement strand
TGCGACAGGCGTTGGGGGATGTGCGGGTCGAGCTTGGCTCGCGCCCCATGGGGTATCTCGGGCCGGAGAGCCTCTGCCCGCCGGAGGTCCTCAGTTCTCAGGAGATCCAGCGGGCCGGGTGTCGCAAGTGCGGTGGGCGAAAAAGCTGCCGTCAGCGCGCCCAGCGCCATGGCGATCCTACGCAAGCATGTCATTGTGCCTCTCTTTTCTGGCTGAGCTTTTTCAGCTCGCTGTCATTCCATCCGCCTACAGCCAGCCGAGCTCAGGTCTGCCTCAGGAGTGAGTGTACCCCAGGGCGAGCCCTGCACCAACGGGGTCGGTCTGGCGGTCAGCCTCGCTCACCAGAGGAGCCCAGCGAAGCCCGCTCAATGGGCTTTGACTGGCCTGGGACAGGAATATTTATCGCCCTACCCAACCCCGGCGGCGCAACCGGCACCATGGATCCACCGATAACCCGCACAGGTTCACAGGAGATGGAAATGAAAAGCAGCTTTGGACCTGTCGCCAGGACCCTCACCTTGAAGCGCCCGCAGCCCAGCGGATCCCGATACCTGCTCGTACCAGCGCAGAACCGGGGGGTCACCCTGGACGGATCCTCCATTCGCATTGGAACCGATCCAGAGTGCGAGCTCCAGGTGCGGGATCCCGCCGTGTCTCGCTTCCACTGCGAGGTGACGAGGCGGAAGGGGCGGGTGCTGGTGCGCGACCTGGGTTCCAAGAACGGAGTGGTGCTTCAGTCGGTGCGGGTGACCGAGGGAGAGATGCGCGTGGGGGATGCCATGCGGCTCGGGGAGACGGTTGTTGTCCTGGTCGACGAGCAGGGCGAGGAGAACGGTCGAAGGGGAGAGGTGTTGCCCGGGATGGTGGGTGTCTCGGAGGTGATGAAGCGCATGGCTCACACGGTGCGCCTCCTGGCGCCCAGCGACCTGAACATCCTGGTGACCGGAGAGACCGGAACGGGCAAGGAGCTGGTGGCGCGGGCTCTTCACCTCCTCAGCCCCCGTCGGGAAGGGGCCTTCGTGGCCCTCAACTGCGGATCCATCCCGCAGGATCTGGTGGAGTCCGAGCTTTTTGGTCACGAGCGGGGAGCATTCACCGGAGCGGTGGAGGCGCGGGCAGGGCTCTTCGAGCAGGCCTCTGGTGGGACGTTGCTGCTCGACGAGGTGGGGGAGCTTCCAGTTTTCCAGCAGCCACGGCTGCTGAGGGTGTTGGAGACCGGGCGGGTGCGCAGGGTAGGTGGTCAGGCCGAGCGGGACGTGGACGTACGGGTCATCGCCGCCACCCACGTGGACCTCCCCGCTGCCGTACAGCAGGGACGCTTCCGGCAGGATCTGTACTACAGGATCAACGAGGCCCAGGTGCGAGTCCCGCCGCTGTCAGAGCGGATGGATGATGTCCTGCCGCTGGTGGAGCGCTTCATGGAGGAGGCCCCAGGGGCTCGAGCGGAGCCAGGTCCGGAGGTGTGGCTGGCGCTCAGGGCTCGCCGCTACCATGGGAACGTCCGTGAGCTGCGGAGCATCGTGAGGCGGTCGCTGGTGCTGGGCTGGTCCGAGGTGGATTCGCCGACCTTCCCTGAGTCCTCCGGAGGGCAAGGCTGGAGATCCAGGAGGTGGGTGAGCGCGGGCAGCTCCCCCGTGTCCGAGGCGCAGGCTGACTACTCGGGGACCTTCGATGAGATCCAGCGCAGGGTGCTGGAGAGGGCCCTTGCCATGGCCGGCGGGAACAAGTCCCTGGCGGCGCGCAGCCTGGGAATGGCGAAGAGCACATTCAGCGACAAGCTGCGGAAGCTAAATGGGAGCTCAGGCAGGCCTTGACTGGGGGAGCCGCAGGGCGAATAGATACGTGGGGTCGACCAGAGCCCAGACGTGGAGAGCATGCGCCCTACTTTTTCGCCAACGAGATCCTTTCGCCGCGTAGCCGTTGCGGTCTTCATGGGGGCCGCGCTCCTGGGGGCTGCGGGCTCCTGGGCCTGCGGGCCCACGAACATCCTGCGGCAGGACCCCGAGGTTCGCTTCACTCGCCCCCGCCAAGCGGTGCTCTTCGTCAAGGCCAGCATGGGTGTGCTGCGGGTTCGGTTCGACGGTCAGCGGCGGCTGGCCCCATTCACCTGCAAGGCCACCCAGGCACTGGTACACACGGCAGAGTCCAGCACGAGCCTCCTTTACTCCCTCAGGCTCATGTCCCAGCGCCCTGGCTTTGCCCGGGTGCAGCTCATGGACGTGGACGGAAAGCTCCTGGCCAGGGGCACCTTCTGCATCTTCCCGACCCTCAAGACGCGCTCCAGGTCCATCCTACGAAGGTACGAGATCCAGCTCCCTCCAGGGGTCATGGCGCGCCTGCGCTCCGGCAAGCCAGTTGCAGTGTTTCAGGACTACATCCCCTTCGACCAGGTCAAGCCCGGCTGGCGCCACCTGGCGTGGGTGCTGTACCTGGAGCACCACTCCATGCAGTGAGAGCCCCTCCGGCCGCCCCCTCCTTGTCCACGTGGCGGCCGCTGCATCCTGCCCTCTTGCGACAGCGCTGTCGCATTCTCCCTGGTGCTGCTCTCAGTTTTTTGGGCCGAGGTGTTTGAATTCTGAGGCAGAGAGGGGCAAGTTGCCGAAAACTAATTGTGTCGAATGTCGGCACGTAATGTGCATATGATAGCAGTGGTGCCCCCAAGGGGGCTCGCAATGATCGCGGAGGAAGAGCATGAAACGTATCAGCCTCACCTTGGCGCTTTTCGCAGGAGCCGCTCTCATGGCCGGCTGCTTCAGCATCACCGACTACGACAACCTCCAGGACTCCAGGGAGGAGACCTTCACGCTCCCCTACGTGCAGGTTTTGGCAGGGTTCGACGTCCTGTTCGTGGTGGACAACTCTCAAAGCACCGAGTACATGCTCGACTCCATCGGAGGCATGGCTCCGGGGATGCTCGAGGGCATAGATAGCGCCACGGACGGAGCCTTGGCCAGCAGCCCCTCGCTGCAGATCGGCGTGATAACACCCGACATGGGGTCTGGCGGCTACGGGTACTCCGGCTGCTACGGATCCGGAGACAACGGAGTGCTCCAGACCATTACCGCGGATGGCTGCCCCACCCTCGACGGGAGCTACATTGTCGTTGAAGGTGGCGTCGTTCAGAACATGGGCGCCATAGGCGAGCTGTCCGTGGAGGAGGCTGTGCAGTGCCTCGTGGACGGGCAGAGGGAGCGGGCCGCTGGCTGTGGGTTCGAGCAGCCCCTGGCAGCCCTTGCCAAGGCCTTGGATGTGCAGCAGACGCCACAGAACACGGGCTTCTTGCGGGAGAACGCCGGTCTGGCGGTGGTGCTCATGACCGATGAGGACGACTGCAGCGCCTCTGAACCTCTCTTCTTCGATCCCACCAACCCCGGCCTGGGCCCCGTCTCCAGCTTCCGCTGCTTCGAGTGGGGGGTCACCTGCGACCAGGAGCCTCGCATCCCTGGCACCAAGACAAACTGTCGCCCCCGCACCCAGGCCGAGGGTGCGCTGCTTTTCGAGCCCGAGACCATGGCCGACAGGATCCTGGCAATAAAGGGCA
>JAJRWW010000273.1 GCA_024276595.1 Myxococcota bacterium | reverse complement strand
CGCGGCACGAACCAGCCGGCGCACGTGCGACGGCCGGCGACGAGTGTCGCCGTGCTGAGGGGAGGGGGTCCCCGGGAGCTTTGCTTCCGGGGGAGGGGAACCGCAGAGCTCCCCTCTACAGTCAGGCTAGCGAGGCCCCAGCTAAGGGCAGAGACACCAACATCGGCGCCCACCCCTGGTCGACACCGCCTCGTCGGTCTGAGGCGGAGCCTCGCTAGGGCCGCTTCGGTCCGGCGTGCGGCCGTGCTAAAACAGTGGGTGCCATGGAGCTCATGTCACCCGCGGGTTCTCCCGCCTGTGCCCGAGCGGCGCTGGATGCCGGTGCCGACGCCCTGTATCTGGGCCTTCGGGACCTCTCCCACCAGCGGGACCAGTGCCGCAACTTCGACCTGGACGAGCTGGAGCTGCTGACAGAGCTCGCCCGGGCGCAGGCCCGAGACGTGGGGATCTACGTGACCTTCAACTCCTCGTACAACAGGGAGGATCACGAGGCGGTCATGGGCAGGGTGGACCTGCTGGCGGAGCGGGGGGTGAGGGGCGTGATCCTGGCCGACCTGGGCCTCATCCGAGAGGTGCACAGGCGCCACCCTCACCTGGAGATCGAGCTGAGCGTCCAGGCCCAGTGTGCCAACCGTGAGAGCGCCCTGCTGCTCGGAGAGCTGGGCGTCACCAGGGTGGTGCTGGACCGCAACGTCACCATCGAGGAGGCGAGGGCCATGAGGCGGGCCAGCGGCCTGGAGCTGGACATGTTCGTGTTTGGCTTCCAGTGCTACTCCCAGGACTCCATCTGCTACATGGGGGACTACTTCTCGGCCATGCCCTGCAAGGTGCACTGCACCCAGAGGGTGCGCTTCGAGGACGCCCCGGGCGCCTCGAAGCGGAGCCTCTTCATGAAGTACTACTCCGGGCTGCGCTACCTCCACCTGATGGCCGAGGCCGGGGTGAGCCGGGTGAAGCTGGAGGGGCGTCACCGCTCCTCGGCGTACACCGGGCGCGTCACGTCGGTCTTCAGGGAGGCCCTGGATCACCTGGCGCAGTGCCGTCGCGCGGGGCGCCCCTACGGGGTGGACCCGGCCTGGGAGGCATCCCTGGGCAGGGCGGCCATGGGCTTCGAGGTGACCGACGGGCTCTTTGTGCCCGGAGACTACTCAAGGAGCGTGGATCGCCACCCGCCTCTTCAGTCAGTGCCGCATTTTCTCCTGGACACGGTGATGGTGCTGCTCGAGTCGGGCAGCACCGAGACCTTTCGCCAGGAGGTGCGGGCCGGCTGGAACCGCTTCTGGAGCCGGCCCGACAGACCCCTTTCGGGTGAAGGGGGGGGGCGCGGTGGCTCCTTCGGGGGGCTCCGGTGAAGGTCCTCTACCAGCACCTCGGCCTGGACCCGGGGCGCTTGACAGCGGTGGTCCATCGACTGCTCGAGGTCCGGGTAGAGGGTGTGTCCCTGGTCGCGGCGGTGGTGGGAGACCTCTCCTGCCTGCGTCGTTGTCAGTGGCTCCTCGATCGCCTGGGGCGGAGCGCGCTCCGTGAGCTGCGGGCCACCCTCGGCGAGCGAGGGGTGACGCTCCTGTTGCAGCTACCGCTGGTGATCAAGGAGAGCGAGCTGGACGCGGCGCAGGAGCTGGTGACCCGCTGGGGCCGGGCCTTTGGCGGCTATGTAACCGGAGACCTGGGCATGTTGTCCTGGCTGGATGGGCGGGCAGGGGTGGGGGGTGGCGTCGATCCTTCCCGTCTGGTCTACACGTCAAACGTGGTCAACCCGAGCTTCTCCCAGTGGCTCCGAGAGCGCTTTGACCTCTGGCGGGTTCGACCCCTCATGCACAAGCGGACCTTCATCGAGGAGCCGGTGGGGTACGCAAAGGACGTGGTTGTCTACGGGAACATGGTGCTCAACTGCTCCACCTTCTGCCTGCACTCGGGGGACCTGCCGGACAGGTGCACCCTGACCTGCGGCCAGCCCCGCCCAATGCTCATGGAGGGGGAGGGCGAGCGGGTGTACCTCCTGGGGCGAAGCCTCGTCACCCGGCGCAGATTGGACCTGCGCCCTCGCGTGAGCCGGATCGCCGACCTGAGGAGCGTCACGCTCATGGACCTGGACCTGTCCCTCGACGAGCTGGCGGCGGTGTACAGGAGCCTCGGCGGGGCTGCCGGGTCGGCAGGGGGGCCGGGCTCAGACGCCCTTCGGCCATGATGAGCGACGCAGGCGTGCGGCCACTCTCCGGAGCGCAGATCCCCGGGTTCTGTGGCCGGTCCCGCCCGGGGACGCGCGCCGGAGGTATCGAAGGAGGGTCTGGGATGGGGTGTTTCTCGCCTCGAAGTAGCAGTCGTAGTAGCAGTTGCATCCAGGCCGGACGGTCTGCCTGACCGCCTGGCGCATGGCCTCGTAGTCTCTCCAGGTGCGTGCGTCGATGGCGGAGGCGGGGGTGTCGTGGCAGGCCTTGATGCGGCCGTCCACGTCCACGGTGAAGAAGTCGTCCGCGGCGGGGCAGTCCATCTGAAAGCTCCCCTCGGCGTAGCCCCTCATGCCGGCAATGAAGGCGTCGCTCTCGGAGATGGCGATCCCCTGGCGCTTGAGCACCAGCAGGCGCCGGGCGAGCGCCTCCAGCGCTGCCAGGGATGCGTCATGGCGAAAGTCCAGGCCCTCTGCCCGAGCACGAAAATCCCAGCCTCTCCTCTCCGCGGCCCGGTTGGAGGTCTCCCCGTCGAGCTGAGGGGTGACCTCCTCGGTCGGATCGCCCGAGTGAATGAGCGACAGCAGCGAGGAGATGCCATGGTCGTGCAGCTCCAGGATGATGGGCTCGATCTCGTGGAGGTTGGCCGCGGTGACGGTGACGATGGCAGAGGGGGTAATCCCGTGGATCCGGCACTGCTCGGCGATGAGGGGCAGCAGGTGGGAGGGGTTCTTCTCCAGGCCAGCTCCGCTGGCCTCCTGCCCCTGGTTCTTTGCCAGGGTGTCCCAGGAGAAGGTCAGGTAGTCCAGGTGGCGCAGTCTCCGAAAGGAGTCGGGTGTGAGCAGGGTGGCGTTGGTGATGAGGCTGGTCAAGGCGGCGTCCGCGGTGTGGCGCAGCAGCCGCTCCAGCCCGTCGTAGAGCAGGGGCTCCCCTCCAGTGAAGATGAAGTGCAGCCGGCCGTGAGCCACGAAGCGGTCCACGATATCCATCCAGTCCTCGGGTGCCAGCTCGTGGCGCCGGGAGGCCAGCTCGGACTGGATCACACCACAGTAGGGGCAGCAAAGGTTGCAGCGGCGGGTGAGCACAAGGCCCACTCCGTGCAGGGATCCTCCCAGCAGGTGCAGGGCGCCGAAGCGCAGCAGCCTGCCGGCTCGGCGGAGGGCAGGGAAGGGCATCTCAGGCCCCGGGCTCCTGGAGGCCGAGCATCTGCACCAGGAGCTGCACCATGGAGTGGCTGCGCTGCTCGTCGGAGAGAGCATGCACCAGGAGCTTGTCAATGATCGTGAGCAGCTCGAACATCTTCTCCAGGCGCTCCTGGACCCGGCTGTCGGCCTCGGATGTGGCCTCGAGGGCGGCCCCCACAGCCGCCTTGGCCGGGTCGAACTCCCGCCGCTTGCGCTCCTCCGCGATGCGGAAGAACATGGTCCACACGTTCTGCTCCGCCACGTAGAAGTCCCGTCGGTCGCCCGGGACGTGCACCCGGTGGATCACCCGCCAGCTCCGGAGCTCCTTCAGGCTCATGCTGGCGTTCCCCCTGCTGATCTTGAGGTCGGCGCAGATGTCGTCGAGGCTGATGGGCTCCTCGGTGGCCAGCAGCAGCGCCTGGATTCGGGCCATGGAGCGGTTGATGCCCCACAGCATCCCCATGGATCCCCAGGACTCTACGAACTGCTGCTTGGCGCTGTCGTTCATGGGTGGAGGGCTCGCTGCCTTGAAAATAGGTGCACCTTCGCCCGGTCGTTGTCAAGGGACCCTGGGCCGTTGGGCGCCCTGACCCGTTCGGGGGTGCATTGGAGGGCGGGGGCACCGTGGGCCGACGTAGGAAAGCTGTGTATCATGACATTATTACTCTGTATTTCGTACTGAGCTGGAATCAGGCGTTCTTTCGGGCTATCCTCTCATCTGGTGGATTAATTACTGTGTTCGCGATCATGTTTTCCTGGAGAGATATATGTCCTTTCGTACGACCGTCTTGTCTCTGATTTGCACCTGTACGCTGGGTTTGTGGGGGGGGCTGTTGCTGGTGGGGGGGTGTGGTGATGGGAGCGGTGCCGGGGGCAGCAACCTCAACCTCAACCTAAATGACAACGACAACTCGAACAGCAACGTGGGACCTGGCTCCTGCGGCAACGGTGTGGTGGAGGGGCTCGAGGAGTGCGACGACGGGGAGGACAACAGCGACACCGTTCGGGACGCCTGCCGCAACGACTGCCGGCGCGCTCACTGCGGCGACAGGGTAGTAGACAGCGGGGAGGAGTGCGATGAGGGCTCCAACAACAGCGACGTCCTGCCGGACGCCTGCCGCACCGACTGCATGGATCCCCACTGCGGAGACGGGGTCATCGACGTCTTCATGGGAGAGAGCTGTGACGAAGGGGGCGACACCTCGGGCGACTGCGGGGAGACCTGTCAGGTCAAGTACTGCGGAAACGGGATCTGGGACCCGGACGAGGTCTGCGACGACGGTAACATGCTGGCAGGGGACGGCTGCGCACCCAACTGCCAGTCGGACGAGGTGTGTGGCAACGGCGTCGCAGACTTCGCTGCGGGGGAGCAGTGCGACTGCGGGCTGGACCCCATGAACCTTCCTCCCTGGTGCACCGCCATAAACGGAGACCCCGCGGGGGAGTGCTCGGCGGACTGCACGAGCCTGTACTGTGGAAACGGCGTGCTGGATGCCAATGAGGTGTGCGACGACGGAAACAACGACGTGGGGGATGGCTGCTCGCCCAACTGCATCTCGGACGAGACCTGCGGCAATGGCTTTGCGGACTTCGCCGCTGGGGAGACCTGCGATTGCGGCACAGACCCTGAGAACCTGCCCCCAGGGTGCGACGCCACCAACGGCGTGCCCGGGAGCGTGTGCAACCAGTGGTGCGGCATGCGCTTTTGTGGCAACGGGATCGTGGAGAGCGGGGAGGTTTGTGATGACGGCAATATCCTCAGCGGCGACGGCTGCTCCTCGGACTGCCAGTCCACCGAGACCTGCGGCAACGGCTACGTGGACTCGGTGGTGGGCGAGATGTGCGATGACGGCAACAACGAGGATGGGGACGGCTGCCAGGCCAACTGCGCCTTGCCCGACTGTGGCGATGGCGTGCTGGATGAGCACGAGGTGTGCGACGACGGCAACAACCAGGGGGGCGACGGGTGCAACGCCCAGTGCACCTCGGACGAGAGCTGCGGAAACCGCATCCTGGACATGCCTGCCGGGGAGGAGTGTGACGACGGGAACCTGGAGAGTGGCGACGGCTGCCAGGCCAACTGCACCCTGCCGGCTTGCGGTGACGGGGTGCTTGGCGTTGGGGAGGTGTGCGACGATGGCAACAACGTGAGTGGTGATGGCTGCTCCTCCGACTGCCAGTCCACGGAGGAGTGCGGCAACGGCATCCTGGACACGGCGGCCGGGGAGCAGTGCGACGATGGGAACCAGGCACCTGACGACGGCTGCGGGCCCACCTGTCGCTTCGAGTACTGCGGCAACGGCTACCTGGACCAGGGGGAGATCTGTGACGACGGAGGGAATGTCAGCGGTGACGGCTGCTCTGCCGACTGCCTGTCCGACGAGACCTGCGGCAACGGCTACGTGGACTACCAGGTGGGGGAGCAGTGTGACGACGGAGCTGACAACTCCAACGCGCCCGACGCCATCTGCCGGCCAGGCTGCGAGCCCGCGCGCTGCGGGGACAACGTGGTCGACCCGGGCATGGGAGAGAGCTGCGACGATGGGAACAACTGGGGTGGCGATGGCTGCGACAGCTTCTGCCAGGTGGAGGAGTGTGGCAACGGCTACCTGGACCAGGGGGAGGCGTGCGACGACGGGAACACCGTCAACGGGGACGGCTGCTCGGCTGCGTGCCAGCTCGAGAGCTGTGGCAACGGGGTGGTGGACCCGGGGGAGGCGTGCGACGACGACAACAGGATTGACGGTGACGGCTGCTCCTCCGACTGCCTGTCCGACGAGACCTGCGGCAACGGCCACGTGGACTTCTTCTTGGGGGAGATGTGCGACGACGGAGCATCCAACTCCAGCGCGCCCAACGCGCCCTGCCGGCCAGATTGCCAGCCAGCACATTGTGGGGACAACGTGATCGACGATCTCGTGGGGGAGCAGTGTGACGACGGGGCGAGCAACTCCAACGCGCCCAACGCGTACTGCCGGCTTGACTGCCAGCCGGCACGCTGCGGGGACAACGTGATCGACGATCTCGCAGGGGAGACCTGCGACGACGGGAACGACTGGGGAGGCGACGGCTGCGACGGCTCCTGCAGGCTGGAGCAGTGCGGCAACTGGGTGCTGGACATGGGGGAGGAGTGCGACGACGGGAACACCGCGCCCGGTGACGGCTGCTCAGCGAGCTGTCAGCTCGAGACCTGCGGCAACTGGGTGGTGGACCCTGGGGAGCAGTGCGACGACGGGAATAACTGGAACGGCGACGGCTGCTCGGCGGACTGCCAGTCGAACGAGCAGTGCGGCAACGGCTACGTGGACTTCTTCATGGGGGAGCAGTGTGACGACGGGGCGAGCAACTCCAACGCGCCCAACGCGTACTGCCGGCCTGACTGCCAGCCGGCACGCTGCGGTGACTTTGTGATCGATGATTTG
>JAJRWW010000272.1 GCA_024276595.1 Myxococcota bacterium | reverse complement strand
GGGGTGCACCAGCCACCAGGACACTGCCATGCCTGACGCCGTCGAACTCTTCACCAAGCTGCTGGGCGCCGAGCGCGTCATCACGGGCAAGGGGCTGGAGCCCTACAGCTCCGACTACACCGAGGAGGACCCGAGAGAGCCGGGGTTGGCGGTCTGGCTGGAGACGGTGCAGGAGATCCAGGCTGCCCTGTCCATCGCCAACGACCTGGGGCTTGCCGTGGCCTTGCGGGTGGCGGGCTCCAACGTGGGCGGCCTGGCGATGCCGCCAGCAGGAGGGGTCGTGCTCGACCTCTCCGGAATGAACCGGATCCTGGAGGTGAACGAGGAGGACATGTACGCCCTCATCGAGCCCGGGGTCACCTGGGAGCAGCTCAAGGCTCACCTGGCCGAGCGGGAGATCCCCTTGCGCATGGGCTACCCCCTGAGCCCCCCGGACACCTCCATCGTGGCCAACTGCCTGCTGGACGGGCTGGGCAACCTCTCCTTGCGGCACGGATCCATGGCCGACTGGATCGGGGGCCTGGAGGTGGTGCTCCCCGACGGGAGGATCCTCAGGGCCGGAGCCAACGCGGCCAGCGACGTCTGGTTCGGCAACGGTCCCCTTCCGCACCTCGTGGGCCTTTTCGCCAACTGGCAGTCCACCACCGGGGTGGTCACTAAGCTGGCCTTCCAGCTCTGGCCAACACCCCCCTTCCGTAGCCGCCTGTTCGTGCTCATGTACGAGCGCGAGGGCGCCTTCGAGGCCTTCAAGCGGCTCGCCCGTATGCCCATCGCTGATGACGTGGGGGGCCTGTCCTGGCCAACGGGCAAGATGCTCTTCGACGTGCCCAACCCCTCGGAGCGCGACCCTGGCGAGCCGGAGTTCTTCCTGTACCTGGACCTCTCCGGCCAGTCCCGGCAGGAGCTCGACCTCAGAAGGCGAATGCTGGACGAGCTCCTGGTGCAGCTCAACAAGGAGGGCCACAGCGCCGAGCCGCCCTTTGAGATCGAGACCCTGGTGAGGCTCAACCCCAGGTTTGGCAAGTTCGCCGACTTCCCCACCAGGCTGGAGTTCCTGGTGGACACCCCCGGGGGGGGGCTCTCCTGGGTGGGCACCTACGGGCCCCTCTCGCGCTTCAAGCAGTACGCGGACAGGGGTATCGAGATCATGGAGAGGCGCGGCTTCCCCCCGGCGGTGGTGAGCCGCCCCATGAAGGGCGGCCATTTTGGTGTGCTGCGTTTTCTCACTGTCTTCGACAAGGCCAGCGGCGACGAGCGACGCAGAGTCCGGGAGATGAACCTGGAGCTCAGCCGAGCGGGCTATGAGCTGGGCTTCCTCACGTACAAGACGCCGGCCTGGGCAGTGCCCCTGCTGAGGGAGCATATCGATCCCACCTTTGTGGACGTGATGACCTCCATCAGGAAGCAGCTCGACCCCAAGGGCATCATGGCTCCCCACTGCTGGCGCTTCGACCTGGACGCAGAGGGATGACCATGGATCCGCTACAGGGGGATCCGACACCACTGGATCCGCCGACAGAAGGAGGATCCAAAGGACCTACTGTGAACAACAGGCCACACATGGGGACCCGCCGCTGTTAATTCTGATTCACTGTTTCCCTCGGCCTGGGGTGAAGGGAGCCGACCAGGCGGAGAAGATCATGCGACAAATCCGGTCTGCGCCTCCCTTGGCACAGATCCTGTATTAACCTCTGCGCAGCCGGCAAGGACTGCGAACCAGTGACCGGCAGGTAGTTGGAGGAAAGCCATGAAACGCAACCTGGTACTTTTTGGCGTCGCCGCCCTGATGACCCTCTACGTGGGCTGTCGCAGGGACGACGACTGTAACGTCTGCGCCCCCTACTGTGATGACTCTGGCTGCTACAACTGCGACGGAGAGGGGTGCTGGCAGGTGGACAACCCGCCCTGCGAGTCCGAGCTGCAGTGCAGCGCCAACGAGGTGTGCACCGAGTATGGCTGCGCCCGCCCGTGCAGCTTCGACTCCGACTGCGGCCTGAACGAGCGGTGCCTCCCGGCCGGCTTCTGTGGTCCCGCCGAGGACATCGCCACCCCCTGTGACGTGGACGACGACTGCGCCCACGGCATGATCTGCGAGGACAACGTCTGCATCGAGGGCTGCGTCAGCGACTCCGAGTGCGGCACCAACGAGGTCTGCGCCCCCTGCGGACGCTGCCAGCCAGCGGACAACCCGGTTTGTGGTGAGTACAAGGAGTACTGCTCCACGGCAGCCGAATGTGGTACGGGCCGTACCTGCACCGAGCTGGCCCGCTGCGCCTACGAGTGCGACATGAGCGACCCTGTCTGCCCACGTGGCCAGGTCTGCAGCGAGAGCGTGTGCATCGACGACCCGGCCCCTGCCAACCCCGAGTGCCTAAACAGCGTCGACTGCGCCGGCCAGGCCATCTGCCAGGACAATGGCTGCCTGTGCGTAAACCAATACTGCCAGCCCCTGTGCGAAACCATCGCCGACTGCGGCTTCGGCCAGATTTGCGACCTGGGACTTTGCAAAGCCAACTACCGCCCCGAGGAATAACATAATAGAGGACGGCCACGCTTCCCCGGGGCAGTTTCCCCCGCTCCCAAAAATGGGAGCGGGTTTTTTCTTTCGAAACCAACAGAAAATATAGACCTTTTCAACTTCTGGGGCCATTGACAACCCGAGCCTGCCTGCGGTACGGTCAGGTGGTGGTAGACGCCGCGCGGAGCCCGCTTTGCCAAGCATCCTCGTTGTTGACGACGACCCCTGGATCCTGAAGATGGTCACCACCGTGCTGAGCAAGCGGGGCCACGAGATCCACGTGGGAAGAAACGGGGTGGAGGGCCTGGCAAAGGCCAAGGAGATCCGGCCTGATCTCATCATCACGGACATCATGATGCCCGAGATGGATGGATGGGACCTTGTGCGTCATATCCGGGCCACACCCGGCACGAGCATGATCCCGGTCATCTTTCTCACCGCCCTCTCGGACGACGAGGATCGCATCCAGGGGTTTCGGCTGGGCGCGGACGACTACCTGGCCAAGCCCTTTCGCTTCGACGAGCTGGAGCTGAGGGTGGAGAAGGCGTTCCGCTCCAAGGCGCGCATGGACGAGCTGTCCGGCGCCATGGCCAGCGCCCGCCCATCCTCCTCGGAGATGCTCTCCGCGGGGATCCGCGGCAGCCTGGAGCAGATCGGCCTGTCCAGCCTGCTGGTGATGATGGAGATGGAGCAGAAGTCCGGGATCCTCGTCATGAAGAGAGAGGAGGACACGGCCCGGCTCTTTTTGAAAAACGGTCGCATCCTGGCGGCACATTTTGACAACAAGCCCGAGCCACGGGGAGCCGAGGCCATCTTCGAGGTGCTCCGCTGGACCTCGGGCAAGTTCGACTTCTCCAGCCTGGAGGTGGACATGGAGGACGAGATCTGCTCCTCCACAACCCACCTGATGCTGGAGGGTGCACGCCTCATGGACGAGGGCAAAAGATAGCGCGACCATGGAGATCGGCGAGGTCTACGGCAAGTACCGACTGATCGAGCGCATCGCCACCGGGGGAATGGCCGAGGTCTTCAAGGCCATGGCCATGGGCGAGGCCGGGTTCGAAAAGCCCGTCGCGATAAAACGGCTTCACCGACAGTACGGCGAGGACAAGGACCTGGTCTCAATGCTGCTGGACGAGGCTCGGCTCACCAGCCAGCTCAACCACGGGAACATCTGCCAGGTGTTGGACTTAGGCCGGGTGGACGACACGTACTACATCGCCATGGAGTACGTCAACGGCAAGGACCTGTTCAACATCCTCCGCAAGGCGGCCAGGACGGGGCGCGCACTCCCGCTGCCCGGGGCCATCTTCATCGCCTGCGAGATGCTCGCCGGGCTGGACTACGCCCACCGCAAGCGAGGACCGGACGGCCAGCTCCTGCACATAATCCACCGCGACATCTCTCCCCAGAACGTGATCATCACCTACGATGGGGAGGTGAAGGTCATCGACTTCGGCATCGCCAAGGCCCGCACGTCCACCCATCGCACCCAGGCGGGCGTCAT
>JAJRWW010000271.1 GCA_024276595.1 Myxococcota bacterium | reverse complement strand
CGAGCGAAAGATCACCGAGGAGATGCTCCTCGACGAGGCCGAGCTGGTGGCCGGAGGGAAGCTGGTCCAGGCCTGCATGGACGCCAACGCCACCCTCAGCTACTAGCCGGCGGCTGCCCTGGATCTGTCCCGCTGAGCCGAGCGTGTTGGGGCGGGGTTCGGCCTGGGCAGGCCTGGCCGAGGGTCAGGGCTCCTCCCAGTCGAAGAAGTAGTCCTTGTTGGTCAAGGGCTGGACCTCCGGCTCGGGAGGCGCATCACCGCGATCGGCGCGGATGTGGTCGGCCAGGTCCTCCAGGGCGGCGGTCTCGTCCTCCCAGTACTCCTCGGTGCCGTGGTGCGGCCAGGTGCGGGGAAAGATGGGATCGTGCCAGCGCCTGGCCAGCCAGGTGGCGTAGTGGACCATCCTCAGCCCGCGGAGGGGCTCGATGAGGCGCAAGGTCGCGCGGTCGAAGGAGCGGAAGCGCTCGTATCCCTCCAGGAAGCACTCCCGCTGGCGCCTGGTGTGCGCGTCTCGGCCCGGGAGCGCCAGCCAGAGGTCCTGCACCGCCGGACCCACCACCATGTCGTCGAAGTCCAGGATGTTGAAGACATCCTCCCGCAAGAGCAGGTTGCCCAGGTGGCAGTCTCCGTGGATGCGGTGTACGGCCACACCGTCTGCTACCTCGTCGAAGGAGCTGGCAATGTAGCCGGCCGCGTCCAGGTAGCGGGAGGCCACCTGCTCGGGGAGTGTGTGGTGCTCCTCCAGCCACGCGATGTTGTCCCAGATGTAGGTCTCCGATGTGAGGTGGATGCGATGCTCGGCGAGGCGACTGTCCCCCACGTTGTGCATGCGCGCCACCAACATGCCCAGCCGCTCCACCGCGGCGTCCCCCAGCTCCTCTGGCACGCGGCCGCCACGGGACTCGAACAGGCAGTACCAGATGCCGTCTATCTCCTTGAGGGTGTCGCCGTCCGGGAAGGGGAGGGTGGGGCACACGGGCACCTCGGCCTCCACGAGGTCGGCCAGGAAGCGGTGCTCCTCCAGGATCTGCTCCTTGCTCCAGCGCCTGGGCCGGTAGAACTTGGAGACCACCCTCTCGCCCTCCTCGGTCTCCATCAGGTAGACGCGGTTTTCGAACGAGTTCATGGCGAAGCAGACCGGCTTGCAGCGGACGCCGCCCGCCTCAACGGCGCTCAGGACTCGCTCGGGGGGGAGGGCCAGAAACAGGTCGGTGTGGTCTCCGCTGTCACCGTGGTCGGATGGGTCGTGTTGCTTGGGCATGGCCGCAGCATACGCGCCTCTGGCCAGAATGGAAGCCCGGCCCGAGACGGGGCCCTACTCCCCTGCGCAGAGGGGGGCCTTCTCCCGCAGGCGGGCGCAGGTGCGGGCCTGCCCCAGGGCCAAGAAGACGTCGAAGATCCCCGGCCCCACTCCCTGGCCCGTGAGGGCCACCCGGGCGGCGTTGATGAGCAGGCCTGGCTTGATGGAGAGCTCATCCACCAGCGCCCGCAGGGCCGCCTCGGTGGTCTCGAGGTCGAAGATCTCCAGGTCATCCAGCCGGTCTGCCAGGCGCGGGAGGTAGTCGGCCAGGGCCGGGTCCTTGCGCAGGGACTTGCGCAGGGCCTTCTCCTCCATCGGGTAGTCGTCGTCGAAGAAGGCGCGGGCGAGGGTCACGAAGTCGGTGAGAAAGTTGTAGCGGACCCGCACCAGCTCCAGGGTGCGGAGGAACCAGTCGCGCTCCTCTCCACCCGCATCCCAGGCGTCGCTCCAGATGGACGCCGCCTCGAGCTGCTGCTTCACGTGCGGGGCGAGGATCTCCACCGGCATGGTGCGCAGGTGCTGGGCGTTGATGTGGATCGCCTTGGGATCGGTGATGAACTTGGGGTCCCCCTTTCGGTAGTTGAACACCGAGTTGCGCTTGGCCATTCCCTCGATGGTGAAGGCCTGGATCAGGTCCTCGGGGGTCTCGTAGATCTCTCGGTCGTCCCCGGCGGACCATCCCAGGAGGGCCATGAAGTTGCAGAAGGCCCAGGGCAGAAAGCCGTGATCCCTGTAGAACTGCACCGCCACGACCTCTCCGTGACGTCGCTTGGAGATCTTCGCCTTCTTGGGGTCGAGGGTCAGGGCCATGTGGGCGAAGGCTGGCACCTCCCAGCCCATGGCCCGGTAGAGCAGCACCTGCTTGGGCGTGTTGACCAGGTGGTCCGCCCCCCGCAGCACGTGGGTGATCCGGTCCCGGTGGTCGTCCACCACGTTGGAGAGCACGTACAGGGGCACCCCGTTGGAGCGCACGATGACGAAATCGTCCAGCTCGGCCAGGCTCACCTCGGTGGGGCCGAACACCAGGTCGTCGAAGCTCACCGCGCCCTCGCCCCGGTCCACCTTGAAGCGCACCACCCAGGGTCGTCCCTGGTCCTCGAGGAGGGCGCGCTGGTCCTCCGAGAGGCTCCGGCAGCTCCCATCGTAGCCCTGGAAGCTCTGCTTGGCGGCCTTTGCCGCCTCCCGCTTCGCTGCCAGCTCCTCCCTGGTGCAGTAGCAACGGTAGGCCTTGCCCTGGCGCACGAGCTCATCTGCTGCCGCCCGGTGCTCCTCGGCGAAGTCCGACTGCAGGTAGGGGCCCTCATCCCAGGTGATCCCCATCCACTCCAGCCCCTCCAGGATGGCCTGGGCTGAGGCCTCGGTGGAGCGCTCCTCGTCCGTGTCCTCGATGCGCAGCACCAGCTTGCCGCCCAGCTTCTTGACCAGCAGCCAGTTGTACAGCGCTGTGCGGGCACCGCCGATGTGCAGGTAGCCTGTGGGGGATGGTGGAAAACGTACGCGAATCTCCGACATGCTCCGACCCTGTGGGCTGCCTTGCCCGGCGACAAGTAACCACAGGTGGAGGCGATTGGCAACGTGGCCGGGCTGCAGCCTGACCCCGCGTCCGGGGGGCACCTTGCGGGAGCCCCCGAGCTGCCCGCTGGGCTGTGGAGGATCCGGTGGACTGGGGCCGTGGTTCGCGCTATTGAGGGGCCTTCAGGAGGAGCTCACATGACACCATCGGATTCTGGCGCAAAGGGCGGACCCGGCAGCCCAGGTGGCCTCGACAGGGGCGCCGAGGCTCCCTCGGCGCCGGCGAACTTCATCAGGGACATTATCGAGGCGGACAACGAGAGCGGGAAGCACGGGGGGAGGGTTGCCACCCGGTTTCCGCCGGAGCCCAACGGCTACCTGCACATCGGTCACGCCAAGTCCATCTGCCTCAACTTCGGGCTGGCCGCCGAGCTAGGTGGCACCTGCAACCTGCGCTTCGACGACACCAACCCCAGCAAGGAGGAGCAGGAGTACGTGGAGGCCATCCAGCGGGACGTGCGCTGGCTCGGCTACGACTGGGGGGACCGCCTGTACTACGCATCGGACTACTTCGACCGCCTGTACGAGCTGGCCCTTCAGCTCATTCGCAAGGGGAAGGCCTACGTGTGCGACCTCTCGGCGGAGGAGGGGCGGCGGCAGCGGGGCAGCTTCGGGGTGCCCGGGCAAAACAGCCCCTACAGGGACCGGTCGGTGGAGGAGAACCTGGATCTCTTTCAGCGGATGCGCGCCGGGGAGTTCGAGGAGGGGAGCCGGGTGCTGCGTGCCAAGATAGACATGGCCGCTCCCAACATGAACCTGCGGGACCCTACCATGTACCGCATAATGAAAAAGCCTCACCATCGCACGGGCGACAGGTGGTGCATCTACCCCACCTACGACTTTACCCACGGCCAGTCGGACGCCATCGAGTCAATTACCCACTCCCTTTGTACCCTCGAGTTCGAGAACCACCGGCCCCTGTACGACTGGTTCCTCGACAACCTGGACGGGCTCCCCTCTCGTCCTCGGCAGATCGAGTTTGCCAAGCTGAACCTCAGCTACACGGTGGTGTCCAAGCGACGGCTGCTGGAGATGGTGGAGGAGGGCTTCGTGTCGGGCT
>JAJRWW010000270.1 GCA_024276595.1 Myxococcota bacterium | reverse complement strand
GCGGTGGGGGAGACCGCCAAGTCCGTGCGCGTTGCCGAGAAGCAGCTCTTGCTGGTGGAGGGGGATGAGAAGGTCCGCCTGTCTCTGGAGATCGCCGCGGCCTGGCGGGACGACGTGGGGGACGACGAGCAGGCCATCGGGGCCTACGAGAAGGTGCTGGAGATCGCTCCCTCCAACCCGGACGCGCTCTCTGCCCTGGTGGTGCTCTACACCCGCAGCGGCCGCTGGCAAGAGCTCATCGCCACGAACCAGATCCTGTTCGACTTCGCCGACAACGACCGGGAGAGGCTGCGGCTGCTGTACCAGATTGCCGAGGTGTACGAGGAGCGGCTGGACGAGCCGGAGCTGGCATTCTCCTGGTACCGGAGAGCCTACCAGCTCTACCCCCAGGATCGCGGCACCTTGACTAGCCTGGCCCGAGCCGCCGCAGAGCACGACCTCTGGGAGGAGCTCATCGAGGTGTACGAGGAGGTCCGCGCCACGGCCCAGCAGCCGGCGGATCACCTGGAGGCCGCCGGACGAATTGCCGAGATCTGCGAGCAGAAGCTGGGGGACCCGCAGCGAGCCTTCGACGTGCTCCGGGGCGCCTTGGTCGTGGACCTCACTGGCGGTGAGCTCCTGCCCGAGCTGGAGAGGCTGGCCGAGGAGGTGGACCTGTGGGACGGCATCGTGGAGGTGTACGAGCGGGTGCTCAAGCACCAGCGGGAGCCGGCCACCAAGCTCTCCATCCTCCACCGCTGCGCCAGGGTGCTGGAGGATCACCTCGGGGACACCCGGGGCGCCCTGGCCCGCCTGCGGCGGTCCTTCGACCTGGATCCTTCCGACGAGGACACCCAGACCTGGCTGCTGCGGGTGGCAGAGGAGGAGTCCTCCTGGCAGGACGTGCTGGACGTGTACGCGGCCCAGTACACCGCCGCGTCCACCATCGAGGAGAAGCTGGAGCTGGTGCGCCTCTCCGCACCGGTGGTGGAGGACCGGGTGGGGGACAAGGTCAAGGCCTTCCGGGCCTGGCTCCACGCCTTCCTCATGGCCCCGCATGACGATGAGATCCAGGGGGAGATCTGGCGCCTCGCCAGGGAGGTGGGAGACTACAGCGAGGAGGTTCTGGCCGCCGACAGCCGCGCCCGGGAGGCCCTCCGGCTGGCCGAGCAACGGGCCGCCGAGGCGGCCACCGCCGCCGAGCGCCGAGAGCGCACCGGCCCCATCTCCCGGCTGGGCAGGGCAGACTTCTCGGAGCAGGTGCCGCGGCTGGACCTGAACGTCATTCGGCCGGACGTGACCCAGGAGCTGAACATAGAGGAGCTGGAGTTCGTGGACGACGAGCCGCCGCCCATCCAGCGCCAGGACCCCACCATGGAGCTGAAGCTCATGGATCTCGTGGAGATCCAGTCCATGCGCACTGGTCGGGTGGAGCGCCTGGACTCCACAATGGAGCTGCAGCTCGTAGACCTCATGGACATCTCCGAGGATCGTCCCCTGACCAACCAGAGAGCTCGGCGACCGGATGTGGAGCAGAAGATCCCTGCGGCCACCGGAGACTATGATCTGCGTCCTGCGCGCTCCGCCTGGGAGGAGCTCTCCAGGGCCTGGGCGATGCTCCCCGCACCCGATCCTGCCACCAAGATCCAGCATTGCCACGAGATAGCTCGCGTGTGGCGAGAGGGCCCCGAGGACCTGGACCGGGCCTTTCTGGCTCTGCGAAAAGCTCTCGACCTGGAGCCCATGCACGAGCCGACCCAGCAGGCCATCGAGGCGGTGGCCGAGGAGGCCGGCGGCCTGGAGCAGCTCGCCGAGGCGTACCTGGAGATCCTCGAGGGGTCCCACGGGGTGGAGCTCATCGTGGCCCTGAACCTGCTGGCCGCCAAGATCTTCTCCAGGGCAAAGACGCCCGCCAGGGCCGAGACGCGGTACAAGGAGATCCTCTCCATCAAGCCCGACCACAAGGAGTCCTTCGAGCGCCTCCAGCAGATGTACCGGGAGCAGGAGCGCTGGTCCGAGCTCGCCGAGCTGGACGAGCGCCAGATGGACGACATGCTGGACCAGCTCCCCGCCGGCCCGGAGCGCCAGGCCAAGCTGCGGGAGCTGGCAGCCCTTTACGAGGAGAAGCTGGACCAGCCCTACGAGGCCCTCTCGGTGCTGCAGCGCCTGCTGGTGGAGCTGCCCGAGGACCTGCAGGCCTGGCGGGCCGTGGCTCGCCTGTCGGAGAAGACCGAGGGCTGGGCCAAGGCGGTGGAAGCCATGGGCCGCGTGGAGGAGCACACGGACGACGAGGACGAGGCCCGGCAGATGCGCCAGCGGGTGGCAGCCATCTACCGGCACGATCTCGAGCTGCCGGACCGCGCCATCGACTGCTACCGCGGCCTGGTTCAGGAGGACCCCTCCGACGACGGGGCCTTGCTGGCTCTGCAGGAGCTCCTGGAGGAGCACGAGAGCTGGGAGGACCTGGAGGATGTGCTGGCCAAGCGGGCGGAGCTGGCAGCGGGCCAGGACTGGATCGACCTCATTCGACACAGGGCCCGGGTGCTCGACAGGCACCTGGGCTCCCCCGCCGAGGCGGCCGAGTGTCTGCGGCAGCTCTACGAGGAGCACGCCTACGACGAGGAGCTGGCCTCGGAGCTGATCCGGCTGCTGCGAGCCGCCGAGCAGTTCGAGGAGGCGGCCTCTTTGCTGCGGGAGCGCATCGAGAACAGCGAAGGTGGCGGCGCTCCACCGGGAGAGATCGCGGCCCTGCTGGTGCGCCTCTCGGTGGTCCTCTCCCAGGACCTGGACGACACGCCAGCGGCGCGCAACGCGCTGGAGCGAGCCCTGGAGACAGTGCCCGACTACCCCTCCGCCCTGGGAGAGCTGGCGCGGCTGCACAAGCACGACGAGGACTGGGAGAGCTACGCCGAGGCGCGCATGCGCGAGGCAGAGGCCGCACCCGACCGGGAGACCAAGCTCGCCGCGCTCATGGAGGCCGCCGGTGTCTACCGGGAGAAGCTCAACGACCGCGGCGAGGCCAAGGCCTGCCTCCGCAAGGCCCTGGGCCTGGATCCCAACCACCTGGACGCCCTGGCGGGCCTGGCGGGGCTGGCTGCGGACGCCGGACACTTCAAGGAGGCCCTGGACCTGCACCGGCGCCAGCTCGATCTGGTGGATGAGCCCGAGGGGCGGGCGGAGCAGCTCACTGCCATGTCCGCGGTGACCCTCCAGGGGAGCGGCGACGAGGAGCAGGCGGCCATGCTGCTTCGTCAGGCCATCGAGGAGAAGAGCGACCACGTGCCCGCGATCATCGCCCTGGCGGACATCTCCTATCGCAACGAGCGCTGGGACGAGGCCGAGGAGCTGCTCACCGCGGCCTTGCCCCGGCTGGAGGGTCAACCGGAGATGGCCGCCCGGCTCGCCCGCCGCCTGGGGGACATCTACCTGCGGCTGGACAAGGTGGACGAGGGCAAGAAGGTCCTTTCGGTCATCGATCGGAAGAACCCGGGGCAGCTCCTCATCAAGCTCGCCCTGGGCCTCAACCGGTTCCAGGCCCGACGCTGGAGGGAGGCCGCCAGAGTGCTTTCAGCCCTGGCCGAGCACGACGACGCGGACCGCTTCCCAGAGGAGGTGGCCGAGGCCTGCTGCGTGGCCGCCCAGGCCGAGATCAAGCAGCGCCGCCCCACCAAGGCGCCGCCCCTGTGGGAGGCCGCCCTGCGATACAAGCCAGACCACATGCCCGCCATCGACGCCCTGGTAAGCTACCACACGGAGCGGGGTGCCATCTCTGACGCCGCTCGCTACCTACGCGCCCAGGCGGACGCCACCAACGACCCAGCGGCTCGGGTCCAGCTCCTGGACTCTCTGGGCGATCTGTTCATGGACAAGCTGGAGGACGACGCCCAGGCCATGGTCTGCTTCCGGGAGGCCCTGGAGGCCGCCGACCCTGTGGACTCGCAGCACCTGCCCATCCTGGAGAAGCTCTTCCCCCTGTGCCGGTCCCTGGGGGACGACGCGGAGGCGGCCCGGGTCATCGGGCTCATCCTGGCCTTCACCGAGGAGGACGGGCAGCGCCTGCCCCGGGAGATCCAGGCGGCGGACGCATACCTGGCTCTCGGGGAAGCAGACCGCGCCAGGGACCACCTCAAGGAGGCGCTGCGAATCGACCCCTCCAACGAGCAGGCCACCGTCGCCCTCGTGGATCTGTACGAGCAGACGGGGCAGTTCCGAGAGCTGGCCGACCTCCTCGCCGGGTACCTGGACGGCCTCGAGGAGGCCTCGGAGGAGGCCGAGTGGGCCCGCCGAGCCGCTCTCTTCGAGCGCCTGGCGGAGACCTATCGCCACGGCCTGGAGCACCCCCAGGGCGCCATCGTCGCCCTGGAGCGCGCTCTGGACCTGGACCCGACCCGGACCTCCTGCCGGGAGATCCTGGCGGAGCTCTACGGGGACGCCCCGGAGCACCGGGACAAGGCCTTCTTGAACAACCTGTACCTGGTCTCCACCGACGTGAAGCGCCCCCTGGCCCTTCGCTCCCTCGCCAGGGTGTACCAGGAGCGCGGCGAGGTGGACCGGGCGTACTGCGTGTACCGACTGCTGGAGGTCATGGGGCAGGCGGACCTGGACGAGCTGGGGTTCATCGCCCAGAGCTCCCCTCCCGAGCTGGCCCCGGACGAGATCCCCTCGGGTGCTATCCGGGAGGAGGACCGGCAGGAGTGGCTGGCTCACCCGGACACGCGGATCATGGTCGATGTGTTCTCCACCCTTTGGGAGGGCGCTCCCGCGCTCTTCGGTCAGGGACTCGAGGCCCTGGGCATCTCCGCCCAGGACCGGGTCTCGCCCGTGGCCGACATGGTGCTGGCCCGGGTCTACGGGGCAGCCGCGCGGATGCTCGGAAACCGGCACACGGGCCTGTACCTGGACTGGGAGGGAGACTCCGACCGGGTGCGAATAGCGTGCCACGCTCCGCCGGTCATCATCTGTGGCCCGGACGTGGAGCAGCGGCCCCTGGGCGAGCTCCGGTTCCTGTTGGGGCGCGCCCTGGAGCTGACCCGACCCGAGTACATAATCGTCTCTGGCCTGGACCGCGGAGAGTTCAGCCAGCTCTTCGCGGCGGTCCTGCGAGCCTTCCATCCCCGCCACTCCAGGCGCCGGTCGGACGACACGGATCCCCACGCCCGGCGTGCCGCGCAGCTCAAGAAGGACCTCCCCTACCGGGTCAGTCGCAAGCTGGTGGATCTCTTCGGGGCCAAGGCGCACGTGGAGTTCAACAGCGCCCTCTGGCGCAAGGCGGTGCAGCACAGCGGCAACCGCGCGGGCCTGCTGGTGTCGGGGGACCTCCGCGCCGCCTGCAGGGCCATCTTGCAGCAGGAGGGCGAGCCCGTCACCGAGTGGTCGGCAGAGGATTTCGCCGGTCACCTGGACCGCCTGGAGGAGCTGCGCCAGATCTGCGCCTTCGCGGTGAGCGAGGAGTACTTCCAGGCGCGCCAGGCCCTGGGCGTGGCCGCCCAGCCCCCAGAGGAGGACTGAGCGCCCTCACCGCCAGGCAGCGCCGGACCTTGCGTTCACAACCTGCGGCGAGAGGAAACGGGTGGCCCAGCCTCGCTAAAAGAAGAAGGTGGCTCCGAGCTGCCAGAACCAAAAGCCCGGGAGAAAGATCCCGGTCTCCAGCTTCACGGACATGTGGCGGAAGATGTCGTAGCGCAGGCCGATGGTTCCGTTAATGGCGGGGAGCACCGGCGGCACCTTCTCCCGCTCCCGCTGGGGATGGCTCGCCAGGGCCTCCCTGGAGCAGGTGTTGCCGTCGCACGCGTCCACTGGGAGACCCGACGGGCGGCACATGTCGGTACGGTAGTAGTTGTCCGGGGTGCACCCCTCGGACGGGGTGGTGTAGACCTTGCCCATGACCCACCCCAGGCCGATCCCCACGCCGTACGACAGGTAGAAATGCCTGGCGAGACGCGTGTGCCAGGTCCAGGTCACGTCCGCCCACAGGAAGTTCATGTTGTGAAACTCCGTGTAGTCGGTCTCCGCAAAGGTGTGGTCGCCCCGGCCCAGCCAGTTGCCGTCCGAGATGCCGTAATGGCCAAACATCACCCGCACGGTCATGTCCATGAGCTTCTTGCGCCGGACGAAGTGGATGCCCGCCGCCAAGTCGTAGATGTTGTAGGTCTTGCGCACCGCCGCCTTGGTAAAGGCGTGCAGGAAGAACTGTGGGACGATGTTCATGCCACCGCTGAGCCCCAGGCCGTACATCACCGTGGGCCACCTCTTCGGGCCCGGCTTGAAGGGATCCCCTGCGCCGGGGAGGTGCCCCCCATCCGCCGGGGGCTTGGCAGAGTCTGCCGGGGGCTTGGTGGGATCTTCCGGGGGCCTGGTGGGGTCTGCCGGGGGTCGGGCAGGCTCTCGGGGGGGAGCGGCCTCACCGGGACCGGTGCTGGGGGGCACCTCCGAGTCTCCGGGAGCTGCCAGAGCCGCTGCCGAAGCCAGCAGGAAGGCCGAGGCGACGGTGATCATGAAAGTACGCTTCACTTGTAACCTCCGGTCCTGGGCTGGAGCCCTTGGGTTGTGTGCGGTCACGCTCGATGGGATTATCTCGCAGGCGCCCCCCCAAAGGCAACAAAAGTCTCCGGCTCAGCCCCTGTCCTCGGGCTTGCCGGTCCCAGGAGGGATCCCGAAGGCGCGCATCTTCTTGTACAGGTGACTGCGCTCCAGCCCCAGGGCCCGCGCCGTGGCGGCCACGTTCCCCTCCTGCGCCAACAGCTCGTCCACGAGGATCTGCCTCTCGGCAGCGGCGAGCTGCGCCTTCAGGCTCATCCCATCGGTGGCGCTCCTCCTGGGGACCGCCGCGGTCTCGGGCAGCACTTTCCTCACATGCTCTCCGGTGATCCGGGGCTGCGCCGAGAGGATGGCCAGCCGCTCCACGACATTGCGCAGCTCCCTGACGTTGCCCGGCCAGCTCCGCGCCATGAGCAGCCCCACGGCCTCCTCGGTGATGGTCATGTTCCGGAAACCGTTCTGCCGACACACCAGGCGCAGGAAATGTCTGCACAGGTCGGGGATGTCCTCTCTCCGCTCCTCCAGGGTGGGCAGCTCGATTGGGACCACGGCCAGGCGGTAGTACAGGTCCTCGCGGAAGGCGCCCTGCCGGATCTGCGAGAGCAGGTCCTTGTTGGTGGCGGCCACTACCCGCACATCCACCTTCAGGGTGTCGCTCCCTCCCACCCGCTCCAGCTCCCCCTCCTGCAGCACCCGCAGCACCTTGGCCTGGGCGGAGAGGCTCATGTCTCCGATCTCATCCAGAAAGAGGGTGCCCGAGTCCGCGAGCTCGAACTTCCCCCGCCTCATGCGAACGGCCCCGGAGAAGGCTCCCTTCTCGTGACCAAAGAGCTCGCTTTCGATGAGCTCCGTGGGGATCGCCGCACAGTTGAGCTTCACGAAGGGCCCCTCGGACCGGGAGGAGCCCGTGTGAATGGCGCGAGCCACCAGCTCCTTGCCCGTCCCGTTGGCGCCAGTGATGAGCACCCTCCCCTGGGTTGGAGCTATCTTTTGGATCATGGCCGAGACCGCGCGCATGGGTGGGCTCTGGCCGATCATCTCCCCGTCCTGCGCCGCCTGGCGGGTGAGCTCTGCGTGCTCTCTGGAGAGGCGAGCGAAACGCAGGGCGTTGGAGACGGTGATGAGCAGCTTGTCCGTCGAAAGGGGCTTTTCCAAAAAGTCCAGCGCACCTAGCCTGGTGGCCTGCACGGCGCTCTCGATGGTGGCGTTTCCGCTCATCATCACCACGGGCAGCTCGGGCAGGTCCTCCCGCAGGGAGCCGAGCGCCTCCAGGCCGTCCACACCGGGCATGAGCACATCCATGAGCACGAGGTCCACCGCGCGGCTGCGCACCTGCTCCAGGGCCTCGGCGCCGGTGCTGGCCTTGAGAACTCCATAGCCCTCCATGGAGAGCAGCCGGTCCAGGGACTTGATAATGTTGGGCTCGTCGTCGGCAATCAAGATGGTGGGCATGGCCAAAAGAGAAGCGCAACCAGGGCCGAAAGGCAAGCGACACTTGCGGGAAGATTCGCCATGGGCAAGGTGTTATCCACATGGGCCCTGGCCTTGCTTGACACCATGGCCAGGGTAAAATAGCTTGCGCCCAGGCTGGGAGCTGGACCTGGTCAGGCAGGAGGAAGCGCACATGATTTCACGGACGCTGACACCATTTGGGTTGCTACTGGGACTTCTCGCCGTGGGGCTGTCGGGGTGCCCCACAAAAAAGCCGGGGAGCTGCAAGAGGGACTCCGACTGCAAGAAGGGGGAGAAATGCGTCAAGGGCCGCTGCGCCCAGTGCGGCGCCGACAAGGACTGCGGACCGGGCAAGCAGTGCATCAACGGCGCCTGCAGAAAGAAGGCAGGCTACTGCGACACCAACAAGGACTGCCTGGAGGGCAAGGTCTGCAAGGACCACATGTGCTCGGCCTGCGCCAAGGACAAGGAGTGCCCCAGCGGCAAGTGTGTCAAGGGCCGCTGCGCCGAGTCCATGTCCGGGGCCTGCAAGGAGGACGACGACTGCAAGGACGAGGAGGTCTGCAAGGGGGGACGCTGCGTCCCGGCCCCCAAGCCCTACTCGGGCCCTGCCCTCTGCAACCTCAAGACCGTCCACTTCGCCTTCAACAAGGCAGTGGTCAGACCCCAGGATCAGAAGGTCCTGGAGGCCAACGCCAAGTGCATCCTGAGCGTCAAGGGACGCAAGATCCATCTCAACGGCCACAGCGACCCCCGCGGCACCGAGGAGTACAACCTGGCTCTTTCGAATCAGCGCGCCCAGGCCGTCAAGCGCTACCTGGAGTCCCTCGGGGTGCCAGCCGCCAGGCTGCACATTGTCCCCAAGGGCGAGCTGGAGGCCACCGGCACCAATGAGGCCACCTGGTTCGAGGACCGCAAGGTGGAGTTCGTGTGGTACTAGGCCTGGAGCTACCATGAGATCAGCCCTTCTTGTCCCACTTCTCACCCTCTGCCTGGCCGGGATCGCCACCCTGGGATCTCCTGGGTGCATGTTCTTCTCCACCAAG
This sequence comes from Myxococcota bacterium, assembly GCA_024276595.1. Taxonomy (GTDB): domain Bacteria; phylum Myxococcota_A; class Polyangia; order HGW-17; family JAJRWW01; genus JAJRWW01. The sequence goes on along the minus strand of JAJRWW010000270.1, from coordinate 2,910 downwards.
GCCGAGACATCCAAGCTCCGCGCCGAGGTCCGGGCTCTCTCCCACCGACTGTCTGGCATGAAGAAGAATGAACGTGACACCCTGGCGGCCCTCAAGAAGGCCAGGGGGGAGCTCATGGCGCTCAAGGGAGTCCTCCCCCAGGCCAGGGCCATCCTCCTCCGAAACTCTGCCCGCTTCGGTGCCAGGCTGGATCGCCTCGCCTCCACCGTGGCCAAGCTCAAGGGCCGGCTCGAGAGCCTCGAGACCGACCTGGCCACCACCACCAAGGCAGGGAAGGGGGCTGCGGCCCGGCTCGCAAAGCTGGCTGAGATGGTGGCCCGGGTCAAGGTCGAGGTTACCCGCCTGGTGGTGCAGGCGAGGCAGAGGACCCGCCCGGCCCCCAAGACGGCAGGAGAGCTCTTCGCCGCTGCCAACGTGGCGCGGCTCACCGGTCGCGGAGCCCTGGCGCGACGTCTTTACGGGGAGCTCATCCGGCGCTTCCCGCGCCACCGGAGCGCCGAGGCGGCTCACTACCTGAGCGCCAGGACCTACTTCGATGTCTATGACTACCGGGGCACCGTGGTGGCCGTGGCCAGGCAGCTCAAGGCCTTCCCAAGGGGGCCTTTTGCCGCCCGGGGCCGACTGCTCTCTGCCCGGAGCTACTTCGAGCTCAAGCGCTGCCGCACCGCCGCTCGAATCCTGGCTCGCCTCGTCCGGCTCTTTCCCCACGCCGCGGTGGCCGGCGATGCGCGCAAGCTCCTGCTCAGGGTGCGAAGGCTCAGGACCGTCTCCCGCTACTGCCGCAGGTAGGCTTCGCCCCCCTGGGACGGTCACCTGCTGGCCTTGCCACCTTGACAGCGCTCCGACCTGAGGCAATTGTCTCCCCCACAAGGAGGCCCAATGCTGTTTTTCATCGACACCGCCGACGTGGAAGAGATTCGCCAGGCCAACGACATGGGCCTGGTGGACGGAGTCACCACCAACCCCTCGCTCGTGGCCAAGACGGGCAGACCCTTCAAGGAGGTGATCCAGGAGATCTGTGAGATCGTGGACGGCCCCATCAGCGCGGAGGCAGTGAGCCTGACCTACGACGAGATGCTGGCAGAGGCCAGGAGCCTCGCCAGCATTCACCCCAACATCGTCGTGAAGATCCCCCTGGTGCCCGACGGGCTCAGGTGCGTCCGCACCTGCGCCCAGGAGGGAATCCGGACCAACGTGACCCTCTGCTTCTCCGCCACCCAGGCACTGCTGGCCGCCAAGGCGGGAGCAACCTACATCAGCCCCTTTGTCGGCAGGCTGGACGACATCTCCCACCAGGGAATGGACCTCATTGGGGAGATCCTCGAGATCTACACCGCCTACGACTTCGATACCCAGGTCCTGGTGGCCTCCATCAGAAACCCCCTCCATGTCCTGGAGGCCGCGCGCATGGGAGCCCATGTGGCCACCATCCCCCTCAAGGTCATGCTCCAGCTCGTGCGCCATCCTCTCACGGACAGAGGCATAGAGGCCTTCATGAAGGACTGGGAGAAGGTCCCCTCCTGAGCTCGTCCATGGGACGTCGGCGCAGAATCCGTCAGCACGTCAACCCCCTGTCGTTGCGCCACATGGACACCGGCGCCCGCCGCGTGGCGCTGCCCCTCGGTGCCCTGGCGGAGGCTGAGCTGGGGTGCGCCGAGGGCGAGTTTCTCTTCGCGCGCGCCCGGGCGGCACCCGGACGTTTTCTCGTGGGGGTGGAGATCCGCCAGCAGCTCGTGGAGAGGATCAACCGCCAGGCAGCCGCACAGGGCTCAGCCGTGATGGCTGTCTACGCCAACCTCAACATGGACCTGGACCGGCTGTTTGCTCCGTCATCCCTGGCTGTCTGTCACGTGAACTTCCCGGACCCCTGCTTCAAACGCAGCCAGCACAAGCGCCGCTTCCTCACCCCGGAGCTGGCCTCCTCCATCTGCCGGGTGCTACGGCTCGGGGGCCTGCTCTCGGTGCAGACCGACATCTGGGACCTGGCGCTGGAGGCGCTGGAGATCCTGGAGAGCGGGGGTGAGCTGGTGAACGAGCTGGGGCCGTGGTCCTTTGCCAGGGAGAACATCTTTGCTGCCCGCACCAGGCGCGAGCGCCGCTGCATGGAGCGGGGCAAGAAGATCTGGCGGCTCCGCTTCTCCCGGCCGGTCCCGGCCACAATCTGACGGACCAGGTGCTGCGGCCGCAACCTAGCGGACCAGGATATCCAGCCTCTCCAGGCGACGGATCTGGTCCCGCAGCTCTGCTGCGCGCTCGAACTGCAGCTTCCTGGCGGCGGCCTTCATCTCCAGCCTGAGCTCCTCCACCCGCGCGGAGATCTCGGTCGCGTAGGCCAGGGTCTCCTCTGCGTCCTCCTCCGCGGGCAGTGGCACGTCGTGGTAGTCCGCCTCAAAGGGGCTCCCGGACAGGTTCAGGATGGCCCGCTGCACCGTCTCGGGCGTGATCCCGTGCTCCTCGTTGTACTCTGCCTGGATCTTTCTCCTCCGAGCGGTCTCGTCCATGGCCCGCCGCATGGCCGCCGTTACTCTGTCGGCGTACATGATCACCGTTCCCCGTACGTTCCGAGCCGCCCTGCCCGCTGTCTGAATGAGCGCCCGCTCCGCGCGGAGAAAACCCTCCTTGTCCGCATCCAGGATGGCCACCAGAGAGACCTCCGGGAGATCCAGCCCCTCCCGCAGGAGGTTGATCCCCACCAGCACGTCGAAGGACCCCTGGCGCAGCTCCCGGATTATCTCCACCCGCTCCAGGGTCTTGATCTCGCTGTGGAGATACCTGGCAGAGACCCCCACCTCCTGGTAGTACTCGGTGAGATCCTCTGCCATTCGCTTGGTCAGAGTGGTCACCAGCACTCGCTCTCCCACCTCCACCCGCTTGCGGATCTCTGCCAGAAGATCATCCACCTGGGTGCTG
>JAJRWW010000269.1 GCA_024276595.1 Myxococcota bacterium | reverse complement strand
TGTGGCAGACCAACCGGTCCATTGCCGAGGAGTACGACGACACGGTGCGGCTGGCCGAGTGCCTGCAGGTCATGGGCGGGCTGCTGGCGGAGATGGAGCGCTTCACCGATGCGCGGCAGCTCCTGGAGCAGGGGCTCGCCATCGCCCGCGACAACCGGGACCTGGAGCAAGAGCGGGACATCCTGCTGGACCTGGGCGAGGTGCTGGTGGAGCTGGAGGAGCCGGTAGGCGCGGCTCGCTGCTTCGAGTCCGCCCGGACGAAGGGGGAGGACACCGACGCCCCAGAGGTGGTGGCGCGGGCCTGGCTGGAGCTTGGAAACGTCTCCAGGGACACGGGCGAGCTGCGCACGGCCGGCGAGCGGTACCGGCTCGCCGCAGAGATCTTCGTGGAGCTGGGGGACGACGAAGGGGCGGCAGTGGCCATGCACCGCAGGGGCGGGGTGCTCGCCGAGCATGGAGATCTGGAGGCGGCCAGGCCCCTGCTGCAGGAGGCTCTGGCGCGATACCGCGCGCTGGGGGACGATCTGGGCACCGCCGTGGTGGACCAGGCCCTCGCGAGGCTGAATCGGCGCGACTGAGAATGCGGACGCAGGTGTGGGGGAATGCCCAGGTTGTTGTGAGTAGTCCGGTCCTTGCGCTGCTCGCGTTTTCCGTGGTAGGGAAAATGTGACGCAAAGATCCACTGGTTCAGCTCCACGGGAGGCGCTGCCAGGGGATGAAGGAGAGAGACGAATGCGCATTGCCATGTTACTGGCACCGGCTCTGGCAGGGTTGCTGCTCGCCTGTGGACCGGTCAAGTCGGAGCCCGTTGGGAACAACAACAACAACAACAACACGGGCCCCTGCACCGCCGGGTCCACCCGGTGCAACGGGTTAAGCATCGAGATGTGCCAGGGTGGCGCCTGGGTGCTTTCCACCACCTGCCTCTCTCCAACGCCCTACTGCACCGAGACCGCTGGCGGTCCCATGTGCACTCCTTGCTCGCCCGGGCTCAACGTCTGCTCGAATGGGGATGTGTACGCCTGTACCCCCCAGGGGCAGATGGGAAGCCTGGTGCAGCAGTGCACCGGGGACACCGAGTGCATTGGCGGCACCTGCACGAGCCCCTGCATTGTCGCGGCCGACCAGAGGAGCTACGTCGGCTGCGACTACTGGCCCACCCCAACGGCCAACGCCGTGGATGCCGCCTTCGACGACAACTTCGGCGTTGTGGTGCACAACGCCAACGGCAAGGTCGCCCACGTGGTGATCCAGCTCGGCAACATCACCGTGGCCGAGCGGGACGTGCAGCCCGGTTCCCTGGAGACCTTCACCCTCGGCCTGGACACCGGCCTCAAGATGGAGACCGGGGACCAGTCGCTCAAGGTGGCTAACGCCGCCTACCACCTGACCTCCACCATGCCGGTCACGGTGTATCAGTTCAACCCCCTGGACTACGAGCTGGGGGGCAACAACTCCTACTCCAACGACGCGTCCCTGGTGCTGCCGACCCCGACCCTGTCCACAAACTACATCGTCATGGCGCGGCAGACCTTTGGCGTGAACCAGCTCCTGGACTTCTCGTTCATTCCCGGCTTCGTGGCCATCGTTGGCACCGAGGACAACACCACGGTGACCGTGACCCTCTCTGCTAACACCTCGGCGGGTGCGGGCATTAACCCTGGCACCCCTGGCACGGTTCAGCAGTACAGCCTCAGCCGGGGCGAGGTGCTGCAGATCCTCTCGGCCCTGCCCACGAGCTGCACCGGGACCACCAGCTCCGACAGCCAGGGCTCCTACTGCGACATGGGCAAGGCGTACGACCTCACCGGCACCCAGGTGCAGTCGGACAAGCCCGTGGCGGTCTACTCGGGTCACGTCTGCAGCTTCGTGCCCTACAACACCTGGGCCTGCGATCACCTGGAGGAGATGATGCTTCCCCTGGAGACCTGGGGAAAGGACTTCGTGGTGGGACGCACCGAGCCCCAGGCGGACCAGGGCTATGCAGACGAGCCCAACATCATCAGGATCGTCTCCGGCGCGGACAACAACCAGCTCCAGCTCACCCCGGCCCAGCCCGTTGTGGGGGCTCAGATCACCCTCTCCAAGGGCCAGTGGGTGGAGTTTGAAGCCACGGGGTACTTCCACGTGAGCTCCACCGACGCGATCATGGTGGGGCAGTTTCTCGTGGGGCAGAACTACTACACCGACAGCCTGGACTACCACGGGGACCCGGCCTACTCCCTGATGGTGCCCACCGAGCAGTTTCGCAACAGCTACACCTTCCTGGCGCCGAACAGCATCACGTACAACTACGTGAACGTCACCAAGCAGGTGGGTGAGGGGGGCCCCACGATCATGCTCGATGGAGCTCCCATTCCGGACAGCGCCTTCTCCCAGCCCGTGGGTTCCACCGGCTACGGGGTCGCGCGAGTGCCCATTGACGGCACCTACCACACCATCACCTCGACCGACCCCTTCGGGATCGTGGTCTACGGCTTTGCCACCTACACCAGCTACAGCTACCCCGGCGGCCTGGATCTGAACTTCATCAACCCGGTGGACTAGCGAGGCAGCGCCTCAGAGCGACGAGGCGGTGTCGAGCAGGGGTGGGGGCCGATGTTGGTGTTTCTGCCCGTATCTGGGGCCTCGCTAGCCTGACTGTAGAGGGGAGCTCTGCGGTTCCCCTCCCCCGGAAGCAAAGCTCCCGGGGCCCCCCTCCCCTCAGCACGGCGACACTCGTCGCCGGCCGTCGCAGGTGCGCCGGCTTGTTCGTGCCGCGTCGTGCGCCTGATCCAAAGCTTGACTCATTTGCGACAGATTCTCGTTCTCAAGGGATCTAGCCAGCACCGACGGAGACAAGCTGTTGGGGTGCCTCGGCTCTTGCGGTCACCCTCCAGCGGCAGCCGCTCGCACCCTCGAGGAGCACCGGGTGCTGCTCTTGCGAGATCCCTCTATGTAGGGTAATGTAGGTGCATGGAGCTTCACGCCGCTGTTGACCTGTATCTGATCCACCTGAAGGTGGAGCGCGGTCTGGCCCCCAACACCATCGAGGCATACGCCGGCGACCTCGGGGTGCTCCTGGGCTGGGCCCAGCAGCAGGAGATCTCCCGGTCGGAGCAGCTCAGCCCACGCCAGGTCGTGGACTACCTGCTGTGGCTCAGCGGCCAGGGGCTCGCCGCCCGCACCCAGGCCAGGCGCCTTGTGGCCCTGCGTGGGCTCTATCGATTCCTCTGCGGCCACCACGGGCTGTCCATGGACCCCACCGCAGGGGTGGAGCTCCCGCGCCTGGGCAGACCATTGCCGGTGGTGCTCTCTGGCGAGGAGGTGGATCGGCTGCTGTCGGCTCCGGACCGCTCCACTCCCCGCGGGCTTCGCGACGCAGCCATGCTCGAGACCCTGTACGCCACGGGCGTCCGGGTCTCGGAGCTGGTTGGGCTGGGCATGTCCGACCTGAACCTGGAGCGGGGCTATCTGGCCGTCATGGGCAAGGGCTCCAAGCAGCGGCTGGTTCCCCTCGGGGAGCAGGCAATGGAGCTGGTGGAGCAGTACCTGGCCGAGGTGCGGCCCCGCTGGGCTCGGGGCCACCCGGCGCTGTTTTTGACCCACCTGAGGCGGCCCATGACCCGCCAGGGGTTCTGGAAGCTCATCAAGCGATACGCCCTGGGGGCCGGGATCCGCTGTGGGCTGAGCCCGCACAAGATCCGGCACTCCTTTGCCACCCACCTGCTCGACCACGGGGCGGACCTGCGCGCCGTGCAGAAGATGCTGGGCCACGCCGACATCTCCACCACCCAGATCTACACCCACGTGTCCCAGGCCAGGCTCAGGCGAGCCTACGACGAGCACCACCCCAGGGCGCGAGGGGGCTGAGGAGCAGCGGTTGCGAGGGGGCCGGGGAGCAGCGGGCTGCTGGCGTATTGGCAGATCGACCACCCCGCGGCTGCTACTGGATCACAGAGCCTGCGAGCCGGGGCAGCACATGGGCGGCCCCGGCGTCTATCTTCACCGCGGCCACCTGGTCCAGGGGAGTCTCGCCCACGTTGACGATGACAACCCGCCCTCCGTGCTCACGGGTCAATATGGGCAGCCCGGCCGCCGGGTGGACGACAAGGGAGCTGCCCACCACCAGCATGACGTCGGCAGAGCGGGAGAGCTCGATGGCCTCCCGCAGCACGCACTCTGGCAACATCTCCCCGAAGAGCACCACGTCTGGCCGCAGGGGCCCTTCGCATTGCGGGCAGCTAGGGGGTAGGGCCAGGGCGAGGCGCTCCCACGCCTCGTCCAAGGAGAGCCTGGCGAGGCAGCTCTGGCAGGAGAAGCGGCGTGTGGAGCCGTGCAGCTCCAGCACCCTTCGGGAGCCGGCCTCTGCGTGGAGCCCATCTATGTTCTGGGTGATCACCGCCTCGAGGTGACCCGCGCGCTCCAGCTCCACCAGCGCAAGGTGCGCCGGGTTGGGTTGCGCCGCCTCCAGCACCTGGTGCCGCACGTCTCGGAAGAAGCGCCAGTAGTAGGACGGGTCCTTTCTGAAGTAGTCGATGCTGGCGTACTTGTCCGGATCGTACCTGGACCAGAGGCCACCGCCAGCGCCCCTGTACGTGGGGATGCCGCTGTCGGCGGAGATGCCCGCTCCTGTGAAGGCCACCACTCGCCTGGCAGCGCGCAGGAGCCCGGCGGCCCGGAAGATGAGCTTTCCAACGTCTGGCTGCTCCATCAAGCGCACCTCTCGTAGGGAATCATTGCCCAGGAGCCTCTCCCTTGGCAAGGGGCCCTGGGGAGGGGGGTAGGATCGATTCGTTGTCACTTCGCTACGCTCCGTGACTCCGAATCGATGTCGTACGGTTGGGCCTTAGGCCGGCACTCGCAAACGCGAGTCGCAAGCTCGCGTTCGGCGAAAAAGTTGGGGCCAGGCCTTGGCCCCCCGTCCTCCCGAGACCCGAATCCGACCATCGAGCGCGAGGGCCGTGCGGGCAAGCGAGCGCGGTGCCTCGGGCTCGTGGGCGGGCACCGGGCACCGGGCACCGGATGTCGGATGTCGGATGTCGGGTGTCGGGTGTCGGATGTCGGGTGTCGGGTGAAGGTCTTTAGGCTTTACTTTCCGTCCGGATTGTCCTAACTGTTCTGCGGTCTCCGGGCACGGCGACTGGCTCGCCCTCGCTCCAGCGAGGTGTGGGGAGTTAATAATCTAACGCCAGGATATCCCGGATCGGCTGACGGACACCATGCTACTAACCCCTGTATATCCCAGGACATTCCTGTTTTCCTCCATTGCCTGTGTCCGCATGGGGCGCAGTGGATCGGTAATTGCACGGAGTGACGGGGACCTGCAGTACTCAGGAGAGCCGGGCCCTTGTGAACCAGCCCCTGCACGATCACAGGAGGCGCCAGGCCTAGACACTGGAGAGGCCCACCTCTCCTTGCAACCGGAGAGACAGAGCATGAACGTGGATCCCCTAGCCGCACCAAGACCCAGGCGCGGGCTCGCGGCTGCCCTCGCGTTACTCGGCTGGGCCCTGGTGCCCGGCCTCGCACTGGCGGCGCCTGACGACAGCAACAGGGCGGCCTCCCCTCAGGCCGCCCGCGAGCCCACTCCTCCCCCGGCCACGCAACCCACAGCCGAGCCCCGCAGGGCTGAGCCCCGCAGGGCCGAGCCCCGCAGGGCCGAGCCCCGCAGGGCCGAGCCCCGCAGGGCCGAGCCCCGCAGGGCTGTCGGGGGCCCAGGATCCTCCCCCGCCGCCACCGCGGCCCCGGCGGTCCCGCCGCCCTCTGGCGGATCCGGCGCCAGCGAGAGCCCGGGGAGCGGAGGCATGAGCGTCAAGAAGAAGCACCGGCCCAAGGACAAGGCCTCTACCTCCGACAAGTTCGATCCGGACACGGCCGCGGCCTCCACCAAGCCCTGGCGCGGCTCGCATTTCATCTACAGCAACGTCTTCACGCTCATCAGCCTGGCCCCGGGCGCCGCGCTCACCTACAATCCCACCTACTCCATGAACTTCGCCTTCCACCCCCGCTGGTGGTTCAACAAGATGTTCTACGTGCGGGGCATCCTGGAGGTGACCAGAGAGCTCACCAACTCTGACGTGACCACCAACGCGGGCGAGGCGTGGCTGGGCGACTTGACGCTCCAGGCGGGCGCGTCCAAGTTTTACGTCATCCCCAAGCTCAAGGTCGCCCTGTCGGGGGACGTGGCCTTCACCTTCCCCACGAGCAAGGCATCCATGGCCGCCACCCTCATCATGGGGATCGGACCGCGCCTCCGCCTGTCTCGGATGTTCAAGGTGCTCAAGGCCCTCATCGTGGGGGCAAACCTGCGGGTCACGGGCTACTTACACCGCTACAGCACCAAGCAGCGGGAGACCCCGCTCATCGCCATGTGCTCCATGGATCAGGCTGGCTGCGGCGCGTTCCTGAACATGGGGAACCGCAACCGCTATCTCCGGGTGGTCCCCTCGTTGGACCTCACCCTGGTCATCACCAAGTGGTTGGGGGTCTCGCTCTCCTACGGCTGGCTGGTGGACTGGCTCTACGGCATCACCGACAGCCCTGTCGATCCCTCCTACGTTCCCCAGGAGCCCCAGAACAAGCGCTACTACTCCTACTTCGCCGTGAACGTCTTCGTCGACCCGGTGAACTGGCTGGAGATCAACCTGGGGTATCTCACCTACGCGCCCCAGCTCGCGCCGGACTCCAGCTACTACAACCCGTTCTTCAACCGGTACTACTCCACCCTTTCGCTGGATGTGATCTTCCGCGTGGACGGGATCATCGCAATGTTCGGAAAAAAATGAGTAGGCAGCAATGATCTCACGGTCTAGGGCCTTTCCCTGGCGGGGGAGCGCCTCAGACCAACTGCGCGGTGTCGCGTGGGTGCAGAGCTTCAACACAGGCCGTGGCCAACCCGAACCTCGCTGGACTGACCGTAGAGGGGAGCTCGACGGTTGACTTCGCCCTGCGGGTGACCCCTTCTCTGGTGCAAACATAGAGGTGGAAACCAGGACCGGGTCCACAAGCAGTGGGCCCTGGATTGGATTTGATCCCCTGCGCCGGAAGCGATACCCTGCTGGTCACCCTGGAGGACCCATGCGCTACTTGATCACCGGTGGAGCCGGCTTCATTGGATCCCACCTCGCGGACCTGCTGGTGTCCTCTGGCGAGGAGGTGTTCGTAATCGACGACCTCTCCACGGGCGCGGTGGACAACATCCGCCACCTCAAGGGCGACCCTCGGTTCCACTACGAGATAGACACCATCGCCAACGGGCCGCTGCTGCTGGAGCTGGTGGACTCGGTCGACCTCGTCTTCCACCTCGCCGCGGCGGTGGGGGTGAGGCTCGTGGTGGAGAGCCCCGTGCGCACCATAGAGACCAACATCCACGGGACCGGCTGGGTGCTCTCCGCCGCCGCCAAGAAGGGGAAGCCGGTGCTGGTGGCCTCCTCCTCGGAGGTGTACGGCAAGGCGTCCACGGTGCCCTTCCGGGAGGACGACGACATGGTGCTGGGGCCCTCGTCCAAGGCTCGATGGAGCTACGCCTGCTCCAAGGCCATCGACGAGTTCCTGGCCCTGGCCTACTTCAGGGAGCGAGGGCTTCCGACGGTGGTGGCGAGGCTGTTTAACACCGTCGGTCCCAGGCAGACCGGTCGCTACGGCATGGTGGTTCCCACCTTCGTGCGCCAGGCCCTTGCTGGCGATCCCCTCACCGTCTTTGGAGATGGCCTCCAGACCCGCTGCTTCACCCACGTAAGGGACGTGGTGAGCGCCCTTCGTTCCCTGGTGGGCTGTGAGGAGGCCCACGGGAAGGTGTTCAACGTTGGCGGGCTCTTCGAGATCTCCATGAGGGACCTGGCCCTGCGAGTGGTGGAGCTCGCGGGCAGCCGGTCCCAGATCTCCTACGTTCCCTACGGCAGCGCCTACGCCGAGGGCTTCGAGGACATGCGGCGGCGGGTGCCTTCCATCGAGAGGATCCAGCGCCTGCTGGGCTGGGCGCCCAGCACGGACCTGGATCAGATCATCCGAGACGTGATCTCCTTTGAGCAGACGGCTGCCGGGCGCACATGAGCTGGCTCCACACTGCCTGGCTCCCTGGTCTAGCGGCGTTTGCAGTGGCCGTCTCCTTGACGCCCCTAGTGCGGGCCATTGCCCGCCGCCGGGGCGCGGTGGCTCGGCCCAGGGAGGATCGATGGCACAGGAGCCCAACGGCCCTCTTTGGCGGAGTCTCCATCTTCTGCGGTGTGGCGGTCGCCCACGCCCTCCTCTGGAGGGCTCCCCTGCCACAGCTCCCCCTGCTGGGGCTGTGTGGGCTGTGCATGTTCGCCCTGGGGCTCGTGGACGATACCTGGTCGCTGAGGCCGGCCACAAAGCTGGCGGCCCAGGTTGCCATCGCCTCGCTGTTTCCCCTGGCGGGGGTCCGCCTGGTGTACACCTTTGTTCCGGCAATAGACCTGGTCATCACCGTCCTTTGGCTGGTGGGCATCACCAACGCCCTCAACCTCCTGGACAACCTGGACGGCCAGGCCGCGGGGGTGGCCGCGATAGCGGCGGGGTTTTTGACCTACTTCTTCTGGGCGGCGGGCCAGCCCGTGGAGGCCGGCCTGGCCGCCGCCATTGCGGGCGCTGCCCTGGGCTTTCTGCTCTACAACTGGCACCCGGCGTCCATCTTCATGGGCGACTCGGGCAGCCTCCTGCTGGGGTTTCTGCTGGCAGGGGTGACGCTGCTAAACCAGACCCACCGCACACGAAACCTGCTGGCCACTCTGGCCGTCCCGGTGCTGCTGTTGCTGGTGCCGATCCTGGACACCACCCTGGTAACCCTCTCTCGCCGGGCCCACGGGCGGGCGGTCAGCCAGGGAGGCACGGACCACATCTCCCACAGGCTGGTGGCCCTGGGCCTTTCGGAGCGCTCCACCGTGCTGGTGGTCTACGGGGTGGCCATCGCCTCCGGGCTGGTGGCCGTCTTCGTCAGGGTGGTACCCACCACCCTGGCGGTGGCCATGGTGCCCATGTTCCTCGGGCTGCTGCTTTTTGGTGCGATGGTGCTTTTTCGGGTGCGGGTGTACAGACGGTGGGGTCAAAGGCAGGGCAGGGATCACGGATCTGCGGGGGAGCTGGGGGCGACAGGGGCGAGCGGGGAGGCCAGCCCAGGGGCGGGGCCACCGGTACCCCCGGGGCAGCTTTCGCCGGGCTCGGTGGGCCGGGCCCACAGGCGCCAGATGCTGCTGGTGCTCTTTGACCTGTTGGCGATTGTCTTCAGCTACTACCTGGCCTTTGTGCTGCGATTCGGCAGCAACCTGGCGCCCTTCCTCCAGGCCTTCATGTCCTCCCTCCCCCTTGTTGTCGCCGTGCAGATGGCCGCGCTCTGGCTCACCGGGCAGTACCGCACCGTGTGGCGCTACGGGGGCCTGCTGGACTTCGGCAGGCTGGGTCTGAGCGTCATGGCGGGGGTGGCGGGGGCGGTGGCCATATCCACCTTCGTGTTCCGGTTCGAGCTCCTCTCCCGGGCGGTTTTCGCGGCGGACGCGGTGGTGCTCTTCCTGGCGCTGGCCCTGGGTCGGTTCCTGGGGAGGGCCTCGGTCACCCTGTCTGGCCACCAGGACCACGTGGCCTTCCAGCGGACGCTCATCTATGGCGCCGGAGCGCTAGGGAGCACTGCCATCAGGGAGCTACGGGAGTCTGCACGCTGGGGCCTCGCGCCGGTGGCCCTGCTGGACGACGACCCCGCCCTGAGGGGCCGGGTGGTGGGCGGCCTGCGGGTGGCGGGGCGGCTCGAAGACCTGGAGCAGGTGGCCAGGGCTCGGCGGGCCCAGGTGGTGCTGGTGGCCATAAGCGATCTGACTCCCGACCAGGTGACCAGGGTGCGTCGTCGCTGTGCAGAGGCCGGCCTGGCGCTCCGCTGGATGACCCTGCGGATCGAGGTCGACAGCGGTGGAGGTGCCGTCAGCGCCTCCGACCTCCACGGGGAGCCCGGAGAGGGAGACCATCTCACAGAGAGGAGGGACCCATGACGTTGATGACCCTCTTGGAGGGGGCCAGGGTCGTCATCACCCTGGGCCCTGGCGGGGTGGGCAAGACATCCACCGCCGCCAGCCTGGCGCTCAGGGCGGCCAGGAGCCGTCGGACGCTGGTGTGCACCATCGACCCGGCGCGGCGGCTGGCCAGCTCTCTGGGGCAGGACCTGGGCGACGAGCCCACCGCGGTGGCGCCCGAGCGGTTCGAGGCGGCAGGCCTGGAGCCCTGCACCGGCCTGTACGCCATGATGCTGGATCCTGCCACGGCCCTGGATCGGCTGCTTCTCTCGGCGGGGAGGGACCCCGCCGCCGTGGAGCGGCTCAGGTCCCACCCACTCTACGTCACAATGGCCAGGGATCTCCCTGGCATGAACGAGTACGCAGCGGTGGCCCGGCTCCATGAGCTGCACCTAGACCAGCGCTGGGACCTGATCCTGCTCGACACCCCGCCCACGACCCACGCGCTGGACTTTCTGGACTCCCCCGGGAGGATGCTCCGTGCCCTGCGGAGCCCGGTGGTCTCCTGGCTGGTGAAGCCATACCTGAAGGCTGGGCGTGTGAGCCTCGAGCTCCTGGGCGGGGCCAAGGCCTACGTGCTGCGGCGCCTGGCGCGGATAGTGGGCACTGGCCTTTTGGAGCAGATGGCCGAGTTCCTCGTGCTCTTCGAGACGGTGCTCGACGGAGTGTCCGAGCGCATCGACCTGGTGAGCCAGCTCCTGTCGGGCTCGGATGTGCGCTACGTGGTGGTGACCACTCCCGCCTCCACGAGCGTGCAGGAGGCGGCAGAGCTGGCCGCACAGCTCCGCCGGCGGAGGCTGCGCGCCCACGGCCTGGTGATAAACCGCGTGCACCGGTTGGCAGAGGGAGCGCCCCTCCGGCCAGAGGAGATCGCCTCGGAGCTGGCTCGCCTGCCAGAGGTGGAGCGCATGGCGGCCCCGGACCAGCTCCGGCTGCTTAAGTGGCTCAGCCTCACCCACGCCCGGTACCAGCTCCTAGCGCGGGCGGATCGGGCCCAGACCCTGCACCTGTCCGAGCGCTTCGGCGCGTCCCCATTGGTGGTGGAGGTGCCGCTAATGGCCGAGGAGGTGCACGACCTTGGGGGCCTGGCCCGCATGGCATCGCACCTGTAGCGGGCGGTGGCGCCGGCATCCTCCCCGGCCGGTCGGCGCCAATCGGTGCAGGGCTA
>JAJRWW010000268.1 GCA_024276595.1 Myxococcota bacterium | reverse complement strand
GCCCATGGCGCCAAAGAGCAGGCAGGCGAAGATGAAGGCGAAGAGGTAGTTGGTGACCGGGCCGGCCACTATGACGGCGATTCGCGACCAGATGGGGCGGTTGTCGAACAGCCGTGGGTCGTCGGGGTCCTCGTGCTCCTCCGTGGGGTTCATGCCGTCGATCTCCACGAAGCCGCCGAAGGGGATCAGGGCTAGCTGGTAGGTGGTCTCCCCCCTGGTCCTGCTCCAGATCACCTTCCCAAAGCCCACCGAGTAGCGGAGGACCCGCATCCCGCTCATGCGGGCGACCATCATGTGTCCCGCCTCGTGGATGGCTATCAGCAGCCCGAGGGCGACGATGGCCAGAACAATGCCGAGCAAGCTCATGAGAAACCGTCCGGGCCAATGTCGGCGGCCCGCCTTCCTTGCGACCCAATGTGTGTAGCACATTCAGCCGAGCGTGTTCTTCCGCGAGGCCTAATCGTGCAGGATTGGAGGCTGTCCGGTGGACTCCAGGGTGGAGCGCCAGAGGGCTCCCTCCAGGTCCACCAGCTTTCGGCCCTGGGTGGCAGTGAGGAGGGGCACGTGGGTGAACTTGTCGTGCCACAGCCCCACCACGATCCCGGTCTTGCCGGCCATGGCAGCGTGGACGGCGTGCTCGGCCAGGTTTCCGCAGAAGATGGCGTCCTTGGAGTTGGCCGGGGCCGCCCGGATGATGTAGCTGGGATCGATGTACTTGAGGTTGATCTCCCAGCCCAGCTCCTTGAAATGGGCCTTGATCCTGTCTGATAGGAACCTGCCGATGTTCTGGAGCTTCACGTTGCCGGAGGCGTCCCGGCCCGTGGTGGCGTCGAAGAGATCCTGCCCGGCCCCCTCGGCCACGACGACAACCGCGTGTCCCCTCGCCTCCAGGCGCTGCTGCAGGAAGGTGAGGATGCCCCGCTCTCCCTCCAGGTCGAACCTCTGCTCGGGCACCAGCACGAGGTTCACCTCCCGCATGGCCAGGGCCGCGCTGCAGGCGATGTAGCCCGAGTGGCGCCCCATGAGCTTGACCACTCCAACGCCGTTGGGCGCCCCCTGCGCCTCCACGTGGGCCGAGCGGATGGCCAGGGTGGCCATGTCCACCGCCGTGTCGTATCCAAAGGTGCGGCTGATGTATGGGATGTCGTTGTCGATGGTCTTGGGCACTCCAACGACGGCGATCTTCAGCCCGCGGCGCGTGATCTCCTCGAAGATGGCCTGCGCACCCCTAAGGGTGCCGTCCCCGCCCACCGTGAAGAGCACGCGCACGTTCAATCGCTCCAGGCTGTCGACGATGGCGCCGATGTCCTGGCTCCCCCGGGAGGAGCCCAGGATGGTCCCGCCCAGCTCGTGGATCTCCCCCACCAGCGCCGGGCTCAGCTCCAGCATTGAGTGGCCGAAGTCCGGGATGAAGCCCTGGAAGCCGTAGCGGATCCCGAAGATGGAGCGGACCCCGTAACGAAACCAGAGCTGCGCCACCAGCGACCGAATGACGTTGTTGAGCCCGGGGCAGAGCCCCCCACAGGTAACTATTGCCGCCTTCACCTTGGAGGGGTCGAAGTAGATCTTCGCGCGGGGCCCGGCCTTTTCGAAGCTCACGGGCTCGGTGCCGGCGTCGCAGTGCCTGCGGAAGCTCTTGAGGGTCGCGTCCATGAGCAGGCGCTCGCTGTCCTCCACGAAGTTGGCGATCTCGTCACCGGAGGTGGTGTTCAGGTTGAGGGGCGAGGTCACCGTGCGAGTGCCAAGGGAGGGCACGGTCAGGTCTGCGGGCTCGTTCATGGGCATGGTCCTCCTAGCCAAGGGATACTAGGGGAGTCGCTCCGCCCTGTCCATGCCCTCATGCCCCCGAGGCCAAGGGGCAGCTCGGGCTCTGTGGGGCCCAGGGTTTTCGCTTGACCTGAGCCCTTGCGACATTACTGATATGTACAGACCGTCACATTGGCGCCAGCGCGAGAGCATCCCAGGCCATTTCCACGGGCAGGCCAGGAGCGACCACCATGACCACTTTACCTTCTGCGGCGGACAAATGCCCGGAGTCTTCCGGGTCACCTGCGCAGCTCGGGCCCTTCTCCATGGCCCCGCCGCCACCATCGGGTGGGGACGACCTCTGCTGAGGCCCCAAGCTCACGCCCCGTGAGGGCGTGGATCCCTTCTCTCAGCCCTTTGTCTGCGGCAGCCTGGACCTGGGTGGATCCGTCTTGCCGGTGGTGTCCACCGGCTGGACGGCCGCGGACCATCTGGGCGCCGCTCTCGTACGCTGGGGCATCGGGAGGTATGACTACCAGGTGGAGCCCGGCCTCTATGCCGTGGGCGCGCCCGACGCCAGCTCTCCGGTGCTCGTGTCGGCCAACTACAAGCTCAGCTTCGACGTGCTTCGGCGGGAGCTGGAGGGCCAGGACGTGCTGGTGCTGGTGCTGCAGACCATGGGCATCAACGTCTGGTGCGCCGCTGGAAAGGGCACCTTCGGCACCCAGGAGCTGTGCGAGCGCATCCAGTCGGCAGGGTTGGAGCGAGTCGTGGAGCACCGCAGGGTGATCGTGCCCCAGCTCGGCGCGCCGGGGGTGGCCGCTCACCAGGTGAGAAGGCGCACGGGCTTTGGGGTGGTCTATGGCCCCGTGGAGGCCCGGGACCTGCCGCTGTTTTTGAGCTCGGGCGGACGGGCCACGGCTGCCATGCGTCGCAAGCTCTTCCCCCTCCGAGAGCGCGCCGCCATCGTGCCCATGGAGCTGCTGCCCTCCTTCAGGTACGGGCTTCCCATGATGGCCGTGCTGGCCCTGCTCGCCGGGCTGCTGGGGTCGAGCGGATCCTTCCTCGACAACCTGCTGGGCCAGGGCCTGGTGGCGTCGGCTGCGCCGCTGGTGGGGATCCTCTGTGGTGCGGTCATGACGCCGCTGCTGCTGCCGCTCGTTCCGGGGCGCTCCTTCGCGCTGAAAGGGGCACTGGTTGGCCTTGTGCTGGGAGCGCCAATCCTCCTGGGTGTCTGGCTCTCG
>JAJRWW010000267.1 GCA_024276595.1 Myxococcota bacterium | reverse complement strand
CTTGCGCTCGCGCAAGCCCTCGATGTCTGAGGACCGCGCGGCGATGACCATGTTGTAAAGCCAGCGCATCACGGTCTTCCACGGCGTCTGCCGCAGCTTTTCGGAGCGCTGGGTCACCGACCGGTAGAGCGCCAGCAGGTTGTAGGCCATCCGACACCCGACATCCGACACCCGACATCCGACACCCGACACCCGACACCCGACATCCGACACCCGACATCCGACACCCGACACCCGACATCCGACACCCGCTACCCGCTACCCGACACCCGACACCCGACACCCGACACCCGCTACCCGCTACCCGACACCCGACACCCGACACCCGACACCCGCTACCCGCTACCCGACACCCGACACCCGACATCCGACACCGGTTCCCGATACCCGCTACCCGACACCCGACATCCGACACCGCTACCCGCTACCCGATACCCGACACCCGACACCCGCTACCCGCTACCCGACACCCGATGCCCGATGCCCGGTGCCCGGTGCCCGGTGCCCGGTGCCCGGTGCCCGGTGCCCGATGCCCGGTGCCCGGTGCCCGATGCCCGGTGCCCGGTGCCCGGTGCCCGGTGCCCGGTGCCCGCCCACGAGCCCGAGACACCGCGCTCGCTTGCCCACACGGCCCTCGGGCTCGATGGTCGGATTCGGGTCTCGGGAGGACGGGGGGCCAAGGCGTTGCCCCAACTTTTTCGCCGAACGCATATTTGCGACTCGCGTTTGCGAGTGCCGGTCGAAGGCCCAACCGTGCGACATCGATTCGGAGTCACGGAGCGTAGCGAAGTGACAACGAATCGATCCTAGGGAGAGGGGCCAGGAGGAGGGGCCAGTCCGCACATCAGGAGGTCTCCAGGCGGATGGTCAGTGTGCGGCAAGCGTAGCTACGGTTGCCTGGGCAACACCACGCGGCAATGCGCCCCGGACGGCTGGTCGTGTATCACCGGCGCCGACTGTGGAATGGACCAAAAATGTGATCCAATTTCAGGTGGCTGTGGCGCGATTCCGCTCGTTGGGAGCTCCCCTGGAGCAAACGACGAGAACGTGACAGGCACCTACTACAAGTACGCGCATTTCACTCAGGCCGATGGCCTGGAGGACTACTGCTACATCTCGGATGTGGACTCCTTCGACGACCCGATCTACGTGCACGCTGTCTCTCCCCCCTGTCCGGACTCCTGGCTGATCGTTGTTCGGTCCAGGGCCGCCAACAGGCTGCGTCCGAGCCGTGGGGCAGGGTCACCCGGGGGCGGCAGAGGTCAGTGGGTGCTCTGAAGGTTCTGCAGGTACTTGCGGAGGGTGCGCTTGCGCTCCTCGCTGAGGTCCACGTATCGGATCCCCATGTCCTCCGGGGGCTCGCGGTTCACCCACACGACCTCCCCCTTCACCGCGATGGTGGTCTCCAGCTCTGGAAAGTTGATCACCAGGTCCACCACTGTGCCAACCTCCTCCACACTCTGCGTCTGCAGGCAAATGCCACCGAGGCTGATGTTGCACACCTTGTGATTGAGTAGGATCTCCGTTCCGGTCATGTCCGCAAAGGCATCCACCTCGTATCTCGGATGCTTGCGAGGATCCCGGTGCTCGCCTGCCGTCATTTCAGACCTCCTCGGCGGCTAGATGATATGCCCAACGGGACTGTCCGGTCAATGCGTTCCAGCACTGTGTCCCTTTGGGAGATCCGACGGGGTAGCAAAACCCCCCTCTCCATGCTATCTGTGCAGCCCGGCGACGCTGGAGCCCCCGGGCTCGAGCCTGGGATGCGCGGAAAGTTGGCCCAGGGAGGGCGCGTGGGAAATAATAGTCCCGGCCCCATGCGTTGACATACCACGCGCGTTCGTTCCTTGGGCGGGCGGCGTCCCACAGAGGAGCTTTCTATGAGCATGTCGATCCGATGTTGCGTGATTCCGCTGATACTGGCGCTCTCTCCACTGGGAGCTGGCTGCGCCAGCCAGAAGCTGATCCCGGGCACCCGGATCAAGGACGACCCCCAAAACCGCGAGATCATCAAGGTGGTGGAGGATTACCGTCGCGCCATCGAGGGGCGTGAGATCTCCCGGCTCATGGCCATGGCGCACCCCCACTACTACGAGCATTCGGGTACCCCCACGGGGTCTGACGACTACGGGTACAAGGGGCTGCTCAAGGTGATCCGCAAGCGCATGAAGCAGACCCTCTCGGTCAGATGTAGCCTCAAGTACATGCGGATCCACTGGCCCGCGAAGAACCAGGCAGAGGTGGAGGTCTACATTAGCGCCAGCTTTCAGCTCAAGACCCAGGAGGGGGAGCGGTGGCATCGGATGACCGACTACAACAA
Source organism: Myxococcota bacterium (assembly GCA_024276595.1). GTDB lineage: Bacteria > Myxococcota_A > Polyangia > HGW-17 > JAJRWW01 > JAJRWW01. The sequence goes on along the minus strand of JAJRWW010000267.1, from coordinate 5,713 downwards.
GCTGGTGCTGGTCAAGGACAAGGACCGCTGGCTCTTCATACGAGGGATGTGATCTCTGCCGTGGCTAGCTCCCTCGAGGACGAGAATCTGTGGCAAATGAGTCAAGCTTTGTATCAGGCGCCCGACGCGGCACGAACCAGCCGGCGCAAGTGCGACGGCCGGCGACGAGTGTCGCCGTGCTGAGGGGAGGGGAACCGCAGAGCTCCCCTCTACAGTCATTCTAGCGAGGCCCCAGATACGGGCAGAGACACCAACATCGGCGCCCACCCCTGGTCGACACCGCCTCGTGGGTCTGAGGCGGAGCCTCGCTAGGGCTGCGCTGGAGTGATCTTCAGCCCGTAGATGATTGCGTCCTCACGGGTGTCGTTGTAGTAGCCTGGACGCAGGCCCACGGCGGAGAACCCCAGGGACTCGTACAGCCGCCGGGCGGCCTCGTTGGACCGCCGCACCTCCCGGACCACCTCTGAGGCGGCGCTGTCATGAGCCTTCTCTATGAGGTACTCCATGAGGCGTCGCGCGTGGCCGCGACGGCGGTGGGCCGGGTGGGTGGCGAGGTTGAGGATGTGCAGCTCATCGAAGACCACCCAGAAGTTCAGGTAGGCGCAGAGCTGGCCGCGGCTGTCTCTGAGCACCCGGAAGATGGACCAGGGCCGCCCGATCTCATCGGCGATGGACCTTGCCGACCAGGGGGTGGTGAAGGAGGCCCGCTCGATGGCCATGATCTCCTCCAGGTCCGCCTGGCTGGCGCGCAGGATGCGCGGCCTGTCCGCCTGCTGTGGGGCGCTCACTTCAGCTCCGCCGGGGGTGTGATAAGCGGTGGGCCGCTGATTCTCTCCTGGTGGGCGAGCACCAGGCCGCGCAACCTGGCCAGCACGTCGCCGGTGCCCTCCCCGGTGAGGGCCGAGAAGGCCAGCGGCTTGCCCCTGGCCCCCAGCAGCTCGTGGGATCGCCACAGGAGGGTCTGGCGCCGGGTCTTGGGCAGCTTGTCCACCTTTGTGTAGACCGGCAGGCAGGGCCGGTGGAGCTCTCCGAGGTAGTCGTGGAGCTCCTGCTCGGCCGCCCCGGGGAGGCGCCGCGCATCCACCAGCAGCACCAGGGCGGCGAGCTGGGCCCGCTCGGCGAAGTAGCGCTCCACCGCCCGCCCCCAGAGCTGCTTGAGGTGCCGGGGGACCCTGGCGTAACCGTACCCCGGCAGGTCCACGAAGGAGCAGCGGATCCCGTCCAGCTCGAGCCTGAAGAAGTTGATCTCCTGGGTGCGCCCTGGGGTCCGGCTCACGCGCACGAGCCGGCGGCTCCCTGCCAGGGTGCGGAGGAGCGACGACTTGCCCACGTTGGATCGCCCCCCAAAGGCCACCTCTGGCAGGTCCCAGTCCGGGAACTGCGAGGCCCTGGTCGCCCCCCTTTCGAACTTGGCCCCGGAAATGTGTACGCCTCTGCTCATTGGGATCTGTGCTCCTTGGCAGGTGCGAGCTCCTGGTGGCCGGAGCCGCGAGGGGGCGTTGGCACACCGGCCTGCCTCGTCAAGGTATTGTATCCACCGCCGCCCCTCTCCGCCAGGCCTCAGCCCTGGACTTCGCTTCCATCAGCCCTGGACTTCGCTTCCATCAGCCCTGGACTTCGCTTCCATCAGCCCTGGACTTCGCTTCCATCAGCCCTGGACTTAGGCTCCAAAGGAAAAGCTGCACGATAGACCGGCCATCTGCGACATTCGAGGCGCCACGGCAGGCCTGGAAATCAGAAATCTGAAAGGTCACGTTCCCATGTTGGCCCATGCTGGCGAAAGACATGGTTACAGATTTCCACCGGGCAGGCACGAGTATTGCTATTGTGATCCTGGAGCCCTCGCCCTGGTCCTCCTCGCGGGCAGGCCGGCGAGGGATGTGAACCTTGACCTGAACCTCGACCTGAACCCAGGAGGAGACAATGACTTGCGTGAGGCGCGACTGCGCATCTGGCCTCTGGTCGTCGGCAATGCTCGGCGCTGCGCTCTTGGCGGCGGCCTGGCTGCTCGCTGCTGGCTGTGGCGGGAGGACCATATGGGAGACCCCCGACGGTGGCAGCAACAACAACTACAATGGCAATGGCAACGGCAACAGTAACTGGAACCACAATGGAAACGGGGGAGAGTGCGCCGTGGCGGGCGACTGCACCATGGCCGTGAAGACCGACGAGTGCTGCTCCTGCCCGGTGGCAGCCAGCCAGGCCGACATGGCTGCCGACCCCTGCCTGGTTCCAGTGGGGGAGCCCACCCCCGACGGGTGCGCGGTTCCCTGCCCGGCCATCCCCTGCCAGGAATGTCTCAGCAGCCACTACACGGCCGACTGCCAGGGGGGCCAGTGTGTCACCCGTGAGGGAGAGTGCGCGCAGGACACCGACTGCGTGATCGGCATCCGGGTGGACAACTGCTGCGAGCAGGCCTTCCCGGTCACGCTCGAGGACATCCAGGAGGACATCTGCCTGGTGCGCTGGTCGGATTGGGGGTACTGGGACCAGGTCCCCCAGGAGTGCTACGACCGCTGGGATCCCATCTGCGACATGATCGACTGTGCTCCCGCCGGCCCCTGGTCTCGGGCCACGGAGTGCTCACCGGAGGGGTGTCGCCTGGTGCCCGAGTGTAGCCAGGAGAGCCAGTGCACCCTCATGACCGACCACAGCTACTGCTGTAGCTGCCCCACATCCTGGCCCACCTCCATGCTGGGTCACGACCCCTGCGTGGTGCCGGCTGGAGAGCAGCCGGGCCCCGGGTGCCATCTCCCCGATTGCGAGCAGGTGCTGTGCGAGCCCTGCTATGTCCCCTTTGGGAGCGCCTGCGAGGGGAGCCGCTGCGTGGATCTCTGGCTGGACGGCTTTGGGCAGCAGTAGCCTGGCGGTGAACGTCGCTCCCTGGGCCCTGCTCTCCTCTTTCAGCTCCATGAGACCACCCACAGACGCCGCGGCCATGCCCTCCTGCCAGGCGAGCATGCAGCTCCCTTGCGTCGCTGGCGCGCCGTGGGTAGTGTTCGGACATGACGCTGGTGGTGGGTCTCACAGGCGGGATCGCTTCAGGGAAGTCCACGGTGGCGCGGCTACTGGGCCGGCACGGCGCGCGGGTGGTGGACGCGGACCAGCTCGCCCGGCGGGTGGTGGAGCCGGGCTCCCCAGCCCTGGAGGAGATCGGGCGGACCTTTGGCCAGGGGGTCATCACCCCTGAGGGCACCCTTGACCGCGCCCGGCTGGGGGAGCTGGTCTTTGCCGACGAGCGTGCGAGGCGTTCCCTGGAGGCGATCCTGCATCCACGCATCGCCGAGGCCTTCGCGGCCGAGGTCCGGCGGGCAGAGGCGGACTCGGTGGAGCTGCTCGTGTATGAGGCCGCCCTGCTGGTGGAGACGGGCGCCAGGGGCGTGGTGGACCTGCTGGTGGTGGTGACGGCGTCGCCAGAGGCTCAGCGAGCCCGGCTGGAGGCCCGTGACGGCCTGCGGGCCGGCGCGGCTCAGGCCCGCATGGACGCTCAGATCGAGCCAGAGGCCAGGATCGCCGCTGCTGACCACGTGATCGAGAACGATGGTACCCTCGCTGACCTGGAGCGTCAGGTGAGCGCGCTACTGGAGGAGCTGCTGAATGTCGCCCGAGCCCACACCCCCTGAGACAGTACTGTTGACCGGCTTCCCCAGCTACCTCACCATCCGCGTGGGGATGAGGATCCTGCGGACCCGACCCGAGGCGAGGATCTTCCTGCTCCACTCGGGCGCCGACGCCCCCGCTGCCTCGCAGATGTTGGGGAAGCTGCCGCCGGAGCAGCGGCGAAGGGTCGTCCCCCTCGAGGGGGATGTCTCGTATATGAACATGGGCCTGACCAGCGACCTGTATGCACGCCTGGTGGAGGAGGTGACAGAGATTCAACACCTGGCCAGCAGGTACGTGGACCAGGGCTCGGCCGGGCTACTGAGGCGCGTGAACATCACCGGCACCAGGGAGGTGTTGGAGCTCGCGGACCAGTGCCAGCGCCTTCGCCGCCTGGTACACTGGTCCACCGTGGGGGTCTCTGGCACGAGAGAGGGGGTGGTTTTGGAGGAGGAGCTCGAATGTGGCCAGCGCTTCTGGAGCCCCTGGCAGCAGACCCGCTACGAGGCGGAGCGGCTCGTGCGGCGCGCCTCCAGGAAGCTCCCGGTGACGGTGCTGCGTCCCGCAGTGGTGGTGGGAGACTCGGACACCGGCGAGCTGGGCCCCTACGAGGGGCCCCATGACCTGGTGGCCAACCTGGTGCGCGCCAGGCGGGAGCAGCCGGCGCGGCTGCCAGGTGCTGGCAACGCACCCGTGCACCTGGTGCCGGTGGACTTTGTCGTTTCTGCGGGCTGTCACCTGAGCGAGGATCCATCGGCCCAGGGGAAGACCTTCCACCTGGTGGACCCCTAGCCGCTGCCCGCCAGCAGCGTCTACGGCTTGATCGTAAGGAGAGCGCACCAGCCCCTCCCGAGGGCGTTGCCGCGCCCCCTGCGAGAGCTCATCCATCTCTCGGAGCGCGTGCGCGGCCTGGGCCAGGCGTCTCTTCTCCCGGCTGAGCTGTTCGACTCGATGGTGTTTTTCAACTGCAGAAACACCCTGACCCACCTGGCGGGCACCGCGCTGCACTGCCCTCCCTTCGAGTCCTACGTGGAGCGGCTCGTTCGGCACGTCAACGAGCGGGATGAGCGCCGCCGATCTCGGGAGGAGGAGCAGCTCGCCGATCCCCTGGCCTGATCTCCGCGGGCGGGATCTGGGGCGAAGATCCCCAACACCGTGCCCCCTGCGCGCGGATCGTCCCGGGAAGATCCCCAGGGCGCCCCAGTGGGTGCTGGTCCCTTTCCTGGTCACAATGGGGAAAATATCCTGGCATTTCAGCAGGTTACAATGCAGGCGGCTCCCCGGCGGGATGCCTGGCAACATTTGAGAATCATTTAGGAAAAAACGCCTTGACAGCTCTCGCGCTCTATCTATAATACGCCGGCATTCTAAGGGACCCATGTGCCCACAGAAGTTGCTTTTTCAAAGAATCGCAGAGAGTTAGATCGTTTCATGCCGACCATCAATCAGCTCGTTCGCCGGCGACGAAAGGCGAAGACCAAGAAAACCTCGGCCCCCGCGCTCAAGGCCTGCCCGCAGAAGCGTGGGGTCTGCGTGCGAGTGTACACATCCACCCCCAAGAAGCCGAACTCGGCTCTGCGCAAGGTGGCTCGTGTTCGCCTCACCAATGGGATGGAGGTCACCTCCTACATCCCCGGCGAGGGGCACAACCTCCAGGAGCACTCGGTGGTGCTGATCCGCGGCGGTCGCGTGAAGGACCTGCCGGGCGTCCGCTACCACGTGGTCCGCGGCACCCTGGACGCCGCGGGGGTTTCGAGTCGGCGCCAGGGCCGGTCCAAGTACGGCGCCAAGCGCCCGAAGTAGCAACGAGCAAGGAAGGCCCGAGATGCCCCGCAAAGGCGACGTACCCAAGCGAAAGCCCATTCCGGATCCAATGTACTCCGACGCCCCCATGGAGGTGCGCCGGCGTCTTTCGAAGTTCATTAGCGGGATCATGCTGGACGGCAAGAAGTCCACCGCAGAGAAGATCGTCTACGGCGCCTTTAACCTCATCGCCGAGCGTAAGAAGGACGATCCCCTCAAGATCTTCGAGAAGGCCATCGCGAACGTGAGGCCGCGCCTGGAGGTCAAGAGCCGGCGTGTGGGCGGCTCCACCTACCAGGTTCCAGTGGAG
>JAJRWW010000266.1 GCA_024276595.1 Myxococcota bacterium | reverse complement strand
GCCAGCGCCGCAGCCGCGCCAGGCGCTCCCCCCGTCCCATCTCTCCACGCGCCAAGCAGCCGCTCGCCTCCACAGCTCGTTCCGTCCAGGTCCGTCATGGCTTCACCTCGTGTCGGACCAGTCTAGCACCTCCAGCCCCTGGGCGTCTCTCTGCCCGACGGCCAAGATGATGGGCTCCGAAACGATACAAGAGTAATATATGATGGCCCGTAAACCTGAGCAACATTGGAGAGAAGATGAGCAGGCACCCAAGGCATATCAGGCACCCAAGGCATGTACTGATCGTGACGATACTCTCGGCCGTGGGGTTGGCAGCGCTCGTGAGCTGCAACAGTGGCCGACGCCAGGTGCCGGAGGGCGCCTACTGCGACCCCGTGGCCAACTGGCCGTCAGACCTGGTGGCCTGGGAGTCGGAGATCTTGAGCCTCTTCAACGAGGCACGAGCGGCCGGAGCCGATTGCGGGGGCGCGGGCCAGTTCGCTCCAACCGGACCACTGGAGATGGATCCCGCCCTGCGCTGCGCCGCCCGGGTCCACTCGAAGGACATGCATGACCGCGGCTTCTTCGACCACAACAACCCCGACGGCCTGAGCCCGTGGGACCGCTTCGCCCTGGCCGGGTGGACCGGCAGCGGCGGGGGCGAGAACATCATCGCAGGCTACGGCTCAGCCCAGGCTGCCTTTGCGGGCTGGATGTCCAGCGACGGCCACTGCGCCAACATCATGAACCCCAGCTTCAACCGGGTGGGGATCGGCTGGTTCGTGGGCGCGAGTGGCTACGGTGACTACGGCACGGCCACCTTCGGAGTGAAGTAGACCCGCCGCAGCCAGAGGTGTGTGCTTCACCAATCATGCCCATCTGTCCCAAGGCGCCCATGTCGAGCCGAAGGGCTCTGGCAGGGGGACGTCTCCCGTCGTCTTGCGCCAGCCTGCCCTGTTGGTATTATCGGGAGGCAACGTCGACCAGAAGGCCACAGGTGACCTAACAGACATGAGGGTTTGCCCCAGATGCGCCAGGGCGAACAAGCCGCGCGCCAAGTTCTGCGACCAGTGCGGCTTCCAGTTCCTGGGATACGCCGGATCTGCGGCATCCACCCGGCGAGCCCGGCCGCCGGACGTCCACTCGGAGCTGCCACCAGGAGACACGGCCAAGGGCGTCTCCGGCACGGAGGCAGGGGTGCCCAGGGAGCTTCGCGCCCACCAGTCAGTGCACCATGATACCAAGAAGATGGGCTCCGCCTCCCCCGCCGCGGGGGTGGTGTCCGCCGCCGCTGTGGACAGCCAGGAGACCATCAAGCTGGCAAGGGCCTCCTCGCCCACCCGCGACCTGTCCGGCGCTGCCAAGGCGGCCAATGCCGAGGTGGACCTCGAGCCGGAGGCGACCGTCCAGGGGGCCTTCTATCTCAGAAAGCAGGAGGCCCTCGGCGGGCCCACGGCCACGGCCGAGCAGGTGGGCTGGCTGACCGAGCCCTCGAAGGGCGAGAGCATCCCCGGCGCCATGAACCCGGTGCGCGAGGGCATCACCCTCATCGGGAGTGACCCGGAGCTGGTGGGAACGGGCGTGCTGGCGCGGCGCGGGAACCTGGCCGGGCTGCACGCCATGGTCTTTCACCGGGGAGGGCGCACCTGGGTGGTGGACATGGCCTCCTCGGCCGGCACCCTCCTCAACGGCCAGTCCATCGAGCCTCTCCAGGGGCACAGTCTCTCGGATCGAGACGAGCTGCGCCTGGGAGACCTCATCCTCTCGTTCAGCCTGAGCAAGGCCCGCACGTGATGGGCTCGATCGCCACGCACCATGGACTGCCCGAGCTGCCATAGCCCAAACGCGGATGACGCCCGGTTCTGCAGCGAGTGCAGGCAGAGCCTCACCGGCGGGAACGCCTCGCTCTTTCCCAGCTCGGATGTATGGGTGGTGGGTCGCAGCAAGGACGCCAGGGTTCAGATCGACCTGGACTCCGTCTCCTGGGAGCACCTGGCGGCCAGAGAGGTGGATGGTCGCCTCCTGGTGAGGGATCTCGGCTCCACCAACGGCACCGTGTACGGCCTGGGAGACAGCCACCAGCGGGTCACCGAGGAGGAGCTGGCGGTGGACCCGAAGGGCGTCCTAATGCTGGGCTCTTACCGCCTCCCTGTCTCCCTGCTCATGGAGCGCATGGGCCTCCTCCTGCGATCTCCAGCGCCGGTCACCCTGGACCTGGCCAGCAGCAAGGAGCCCGTGTCCGTGGGACGGGATCCGCGCTGCGATCTCGTTCTCGACGATCCGCTCGTCAGCCGCAAGCACCTAGTCATCAGCCGCGAGGAGGGCGGCTGGCGGGTGAAGGACCTGGGGAGCGTCAACGGGACCTGGCTGGAAGGGCGACGCATCCAGGACGAGCTGGTGAGATCCAGCGCCACGCTTAGCCTGGGCTCCTGGGAGCTCCGACTGGAACCGAACAGGATCCACTCCGAGCCCCTTCGCGGGCAGATCCGCCTCGACGTGGAGGCCATCTCCAAGCGGGTGAAGGGGATCCACCGTCCCATCATCTCGGACGTGACCTTCACCGTGTTTCCCTCGGAGATCGTCGGCATCCTGGGCGACTCCGGCGCCGGGAAGACAACTCTGCTGCAGGTCGTCGCCGCGGTGGAGTACGCCTCGAGCGGCCGGGTGCTGCTCAACGGCCTCTCCATAGCAGACCACTTCGACCGCTTCAGGGGGCTCATCGGGTATGTTCCCCAGGACGACATCGTGCACCCGGAGCTGACCCCCTACCAGGCCCTCTTCTACTCTGCCCGCCTTCGACTCCCCTCCGACACCACGGACGCAGAGATCGACCACAGGGTGAGCCAGGTGCTCGGTGACCTGGACCTGTTGGCCCAGCGGGACGTCCCCATCGGGGATGTGCAGGACAAGACCCTCTCGGGAGGGCAGCGCAAGCGGGTGAACCTGGGCATGGAGCTAGTCACGGACCCGCTCATCCTCTTTGCGGACGAGCCCACATCGGGGCTCAGCTACCGCGACAGCGAGGAGGTGCTCGCCGCCCTGCGGAAGGTGGCGGACAAGGGACGTCCAGTGGTGATCTCCATCCACCAGCCCTCTGGATCTCTCTACCACGAGCTGGACCTCGCCCTCATCCTGGGTCGTGGGGGACGCATGGCCTTCTTCGGCCCGACCGTGCCCGACAGCTACCGCTTTTTTGGCGCTGCCGTGGGCCAGCCCGAGACCATCTTCCGCCGCCTGGGGTCCGAGCCCAGCGACACCTGGATCGAGCGCTATGAAGAGAGCGAGATCCGGCATCGCTGGGTCACCGAGCGCCAGGGAAAACACTTCCCAGATTCCCAGCAGCCACCGCAGAATCGCCGGGGGATTGCGCGGGGACGCGGGCTCATCACGCTGGTGTCTCGGTTGCTGCGCCTCAAGCTCCACTCCCCCAGGGCGTGGATGCGATACCTGGCCTCGCCGCTGATCATCCTGGCCCTGATGCTGGTAATCTACCGGGGCGTCACCGGCGTGGAGGTGGACCTCTTCAAGCGGGCCAACCCGCTCTTCTTCCTGGCCATGTCCGCGCTGTTTTTTGGCCTGTTCAACGCCGCCACGGAGATCGCCGCCGAGCGCCCCATCTTCCGGCGGGAGCGACTGGCCGGGCTGGGGGTGGGCTCGTACCTGCTGTCAAAGGTGGTGGTGCTGGGCCTGCTCACCTGCGCCCAGGTGACGATCATGTCCCTGCCAGCCCTTTGGATTCTGCGGTTCGACGGCTCCGGCTGGGTTCAGATGGGAGCGCTCCTGCTCACGGGCATGGT
>JAJRWW010000265.1 GCA_024276595.1 Myxococcota bacterium | reverse complement strand
TCGCAGGCCTCCCCAACTGCCGTGTCCACAACGCCGTTGCCGCAGGTCTCGTCCGAGAGGCAGTCGGCCGAGCACCCGTCGCCGTCGGCGGTGTTGCCGTCGTCGCAGACCTCCCCGGCGTCAAGGGTGCCGTCACCGCAGACTGGGGTCGCAACCTGGCAGTCTGGATCCGCGCCGTCGTAGAGCCCGTCGCCGTCGTTGTCGAGGCCGTCACTGGTGGCGGCGAAGTCCTCGGATCCGCCCACGTTGCACGAGTCCGTGGGCATGGCTGGGTGCCCGGTGCCCGGGTTGGCGTAGTAGGGGGGCAGCGGGTCCTCGCTGGTGGCGGTCTCGGCGCCGTGGCAGGTGGCGCAGGGTGCCACGCCAGACGTTGCGTGGTGCACCCGGAGCCCCTGGGCCACGTGGCACCCGGTGCAGGAGATGCCCTGGAGCCCGTTTCCACCGTTGGATGAGGCCAGGTAGACCGGCGTCTTGCTGCTCCCGGTGTGGCACACGTCGCAGTCGCCGCTCAGCATGTCGTTGCGGTGGACGTTGTGCAAGCTGTTCCCCCATGACTGAGCGTTCGCCAGGGATGAGTAGCCGCTGTCTCGGTAGTCTCCGTGGCAGCTCGCGCAGCCGGTGTAGGTCTCATAGGCATGGGCGACGCCGGCAACGCCAGCGACCCCCAGAGCAAGGCTCGACAGAAACAATACAAGACGCTTCATACCACTCCTCCTGTTGGCCAGGTGTCGGCCAGATGGCGCTTCGAAACCCAACAAATATCACCCTTGCGGTGAGAGTATTGCACCTGAGGCGCATGGGAGTCAATCTGGGGAAAGTACGGATCTCCTGTCCCTCCGTGCGCAGCGCCTGCGGCAGCCACCGTCCAGGCCAGGCGGCAGGGCCTGGCACCTCGGCGCCGGGTGGAGCCACCTCGGAGGCCTCCTTGACGCTGCCGGTCATGCTGGGCCATGCTGTGCACCCTCGACATCTCGTGCACCCGCTGACATCCTGTGCACCCACAAGGAGGCCCTCCCATGTTCGAGCGACTGCTTTCTCCCATTCGGATCGGCGCCCTGGAGCTGCCCAACCGGGTCCTGATGCCCGCCATGCAGCTCAACATGTCGCCCAAGAGCAAGGTCACCGACCAGATGGTGGATTTCTTCGTGGAGAGGGCAAAAGGGGGGGTGGGCCTGATCATCATCGGAGCCTGCACCATCAACCCCCAGGCGGGCGGCCACTTCTTCCTCTCTGCCAAGTCCGAGGAGGATCTGCCCGGGCTGACCCGGCTGGCCTCCGCTATCCGGGATGCGGGTGGAAGGGCCGGGCTCCAGCTCTACCACGGTGGCTCGTACGTGCACTCGTTCCTCATCCAGGAGGGGAGCCCTGTGTCTGCCTCTCCGGTGGTGTCCGGGCTCACCGGAGAGACCCCGAAGGAGCTGGAGACAGGCGAGGTGGAGGCGCTGGTGGACGACTTCGTTCGGGCCGCGGAGCTGACCCGACGGGCGGGCTTCGACTGCTGCGAGATCTGCGGATCCGCCGGCTACATCATCTCGCAGTTCCTCTCCCCCCGCACCAACAAGCGAACCGACGCCTACGGCGGAGATGAGGAGCGCCGCATGCGCTTCGGCGTGGAGATCGTGAGGAGAATCCGCCAGAAGATGGGCCCCGATTTTCCGGTGCTGGTGCGCCTGGCGGGCAACCCATTCGTGCCTGGCGCGGGCGACTCCGCCCTCACCGCTCGCTTCGCCGCCGCCCTGCAGGAGGCCGGCGCCGACGGCTTCGACGTCACCGGCGGCTGGCACGAGACCCGGGTGCCGCAGCTCACCGGCGCCGTGCCCCCAGGTGGGCTCTCATACCTGGCGAGGGTGGTGAGAGAGCAGGTGGACGTGCCGGTGGTCGCATGCAACCGCATCACCACCCCCAAAGAGGCTGAGGCTGTGCTGGCCAAGGGCCACGCGGACATGGTGGGCCTGGGCAGGGGCCTCATCGCCGATCCCCACTTCGTGGCCAAGGCGGCCGAGGGACGGGCAGAGGAGATAGTGCACTGCATCTCCTGCAACCAGGGCTGCTTCGACGCGGTGTTCAACCTCACCGCTTGCCGCTGCATGACCAACCCCATCTCCCTGCGGGAGGGAGAGATGGGGACCTCCAGGCTGTCCGAGCCGCTCCATGTGGTGGTTGTGGGCGCCGGGCCCGCCGGCCTGGCAGCGGCATGGTCCGCCGCCCGGCGCGGCCACAGGGTGGTGGTGCTGGAGCGCTCCGACAGCCCTGGAGGCCAGCTAGGCCTGGCGGGCGCCAGGCCGGACCGGCGCGGCTTTCTTCGGCTGGGAAGCGACCTGACCCAGCGCGCCATCCTCGCCGGGGCCACCATCCGTTACGGGGTCGCTGCCAACGCCGGGATCATCGAGGAGCTGGCGCCGGACCTGGTGGTTCTGGCCACGGGTGCCAGGCCCGCCGTGCCGCAAATCGAGTGGGTAGGCCTGGACCACGTGGTCCAGGCCTGGGATGTGCTCGCCGGCCGCGTGGAGTGCGGCGACAGGGTCGTTGTCATCGGAGGCGGCGCCACGGGCTGCGAGGTCGCCTTGAGGCTCAGCGAGCGGGGCACCATAGACGCCGAGATCGTGGCTTTTCTGCTGATCAACCAGGCAGAGCCTCCCGAGGAGATCCTACGGCTGGCCACAAGGGGAACCAGGGAGGTGACCATGGTGGAGATGGCCCGCAAGATCGGCGCGGACATCGGCAAGTCCACCCGCTGGGGGACCATCCAGGACCTGGATCGCTTTGGCGTCAAGACGCTCAAGCGCACCGAGGTGCTGCGAATCACCCCCGAGGCGGTGGTCGTCCGCAGCGGAGAGAATCAGCAGGAGATACCGGCAGACAGCGTTGTTCTGGCGGTGGGGGTGGAGCAGGAAGCTGGGCTCCTGCCCGAGCTGGAAGAGCTGGGTCTCAGGGTGGAGACAGTGGGTGACGCCAGGAGCCCACGCAAGGCCCTGGATGCCATCCACGAGGGGTTCGACCTGGGCTGGGAGCTGTAGCCTCCGCTTACCGTGGGGGCAGTGTGGGGCCCGCCTCGGCTCACCTCATCTCAAGGGAGCAGCACCCTCGGGTCCCGCAGGATGGCGCCCAGGCTCGGCCAGGGCGGCGCGGCGCGCCAGCCCCTTGGCGTGAGCTGGAAACGGCCGTTGCGGGAGCGATAGCCGATGCCCCAGGGAGCG
>JAJRWW010000264.1 GCA_024276595.1 Myxococcota bacterium | reverse complement strand
GCCATGATCTGCGCGGCCTGCATCACCTGCTCCTGGTAGACCATGACGCCGTAGGTCTCCTTGAGGATCGGCTCCAGGGACTCGTGCGGGTAGACCACCTTGTGACGGCCGTGCTTGCAGTCGATGAACTGATCCACCATTACACCCTGCAGAGGCCCAGGTCGGTACAGGGCAACCGAGGCTACAATGTCCTCGAAGCGATCTGGCTTGAGCTTCCGCAGGAGCTTGGTGAAGCCATCGGACTCGAGCTGGAAGACGCCCGCGGTGTCGCCCGTGCCGATCATCTCGTAGACCCCGCGGTCGTCCAGCGGGATCTTGCTGATATCCAGCTCTGGCTCCCCGTCGGCCTCGCGCCCGTGGTTCACACGTGCCAGCGCCTCCGAGATCACCGTGAGCGTCTTCAGGCCCAGGAAGTCGAACTTCACCAGGCCCACCTCCTCCACCTCCTCCTTGGCGTACTGGCTCACCACCTCGATGACCTGGCCCTCCTGCCCACGGGTGCAGGGCACGTGCTCCCACAGGGGCTTGCCGCTGATCACGATCCCGGCGGCGTGCATCCCCGCGTGCCGGTTCAACCCCTCCATGGATCGGGCGATGTCCAGCAGGCGCCGCACCTGCTCGTCGGACTCGTACAGCTCAGCCAGCCTGGGCTCGTCCTTCATGGCCGAGCTGAGCGTCACCTTGGGGCCCTCGGGAACCAGCTTGGCGATGGTGTCCGCTGCGGCGTACTCCAGCCCCAGCACCCGGGCGACGTCCCGCACCAGCCCACGCGCCTTGAGCGTGGAGAAGGTGACTATCTGCCCCCCGTTCTGGGCACCGTAGCGCTCCTTGACGTACCTGAGCACCTCGTCTCGGCGGTTCATGCAAAAGTCGATGTCAAAGTCTGGCATGGAGACGCGCTCGGGGTTCAAAAACCGCTCGAACAAGAGGCCGTAGGGCAGCGGGTCCAGGTCGGTGATGCGCAGGGAGTAGGCCACCAGGGACCCGGCCCCCGATCCGCGGCCCGGGCCCACGGGAACTCCCATCCTCTTGGCGGCAGCGATGAAGTCCCAGACGATGAGGAAGTACCCCGCGAAGCCCATCTCCACGATGGTCTCCAGCTCTGTCTCCAGGCGACGCTCGTACTCCTCCCGATCCACAGGTGCGCCCACGGCGGCGGCCTCGGCCATGCGCTCGGCCAGACCCTCTTGGGCGAGAGCCCGGAGATAACCCGCCTGGGTTTGACCCTCTGGTGGCGCGAAGTCGGGCAGGTAGGTGTTGCCCAGCTCCAGCTCCACGTTGCACATGGATGCGATGCGCGCGGCGTTCTCCAGCACCTCGGGCAGGTCCTTGAAGTACTCCTCCATCTCCTGCGGGGTCTTGAGGTAGAACTCGTCGGACTCGTGCTTCATGCGCTTGTCGTCTTGCAGGGTGCGCCCCTGCGAGATGGCCATGAGCACCTCCTGGGCGAGGGCGTCCTTCTTCTCCAGGTAGTGGCAGTCGTTCGTGGCAACCAGGGGGATGGAGAGCTCCCTGCCAATGGAAACGAGCTCCTCGTTGAGCAGGAGCTGGTCCTCCATGCCGTTGGGCTGCAGCTCCAGGAAGTACCGGCCCTCGGCAAATATCTCCCGGTACTCCCGGGCCACCTCGAGGGCCGCCGGGCGCCCCCGGTCCAGCAGCGACCTGGCCACGTGCCCACCCAGGCAGGCGCTGAGCCCGATGAGCCCCTCGCTGTGCTCGGCCAGGAGGGCACGGTCGATGCGGGGCACGTAGTAAAAGCCCTCCAGGTAACCCATTGAGACCAGGTAGCGCAGGTTGCGAAAGCCCACCTCGTTCTCTGCCAGCAAGACCAGGTGGAAGGACGAGCGCTTGCTCTTGTCCTGGCGCTCGCCTCCTGCCACGTAGCACTCGCAGCCGAAGATGGGCTTGACCCCCTCCTTCCTGGCCTGCTTGTAGAAGTGGACAGCGCCAAACATGTTCCCATGGTCGGTGACCGCCACGGAGTCCATGCCTCGCTCCTTTATGGCGGGGCAGAGCCTGTCCATGAGGATGGCCCCGTCCAGGAGGCTGTACTGGGTGTGCAGATGCAGGTGGGCGAAGCTGCTCATGTGCCACAGATACGCCCCCCGACCCCTCCTGTCAACTCAGTATTGCCCCCACAACCAACGTAACCAGCGGATTTTCAGCGTGTTTTGCCTTGACCAACCATCGCGGGGACGAGGCCCTGTGGAGGCTCCCCAAGAGGATCAGCTCCCGGGTGGGGGCGGAGGGGGCGGCGGAGCCGGGGTGGACGGCGGAGCCGGGGTGGACGGCGGAGCCGGGGTGGAGGCCGGCGAGCCAGGGCGCTTGGCGGCCGGCCTCCGGTCCGGAGGCGGGGCTGGGATCGCCCCTGGGGCGGTGGATCGGCGCCCACCCGGGATGGGCGTGATGGCCGCAGGCGGCGCAGAGCAGGCGGGAGGAGGAGCCACCACACCGTCTTCAGCAGGGCGCGGGGCGCAGGGATCCGGTGCCAGCGGCTTGACCACGTTTGGAGGCCGGCCAAAGGCCACGGCTAGCTGCACGCCTAACACTGGATAGTAGATCACCGGGTTGCGCGTCACCGGCCAGTAGGCGTGGAGCATCATCCGCAACCGCCTGTGGAGCTGAAACTCTGCTCCGGCCCCCAAGGTCACGTTCACTGGCCCCACCTTGACGTCGTCGTCGGTGCCCGGCGTCTCCCAGGAGTGCTTGGCGATTGTGGGGTGGTTGCGCACGGTGACGCCCGAAAAGAGCACCATCCACCTGTTCACCCGCACGCTCGGCAGCACCGAGAGGGAGGCCACCGGGACAAAGTTGGTCCGCTTCTCCCCACCAGTGCACTCTGAGGGTGTGGGGCAGTTGCTGGCCAGGTACTCCACGTAGGGGATGGCGTAAAGCAGGGTGTCCAGGGCTATCCCGATGCGGAACCTGCGCGTTGCCCGAATGGAGTAGGCCACGGAGATGCCGCCACCGATGGCCCCGT
This sequence comes from Myxococcota bacterium, assembly GCA_024276595.1. Taxonomy (GTDB): domain Bacteria; phylum Myxococcota_A; class Polyangia; order HGW-17; family JAJRWW01; genus JAJRWW01. Next base: position 8,005 of record JAJRWW010000264.1, on the reverse strand, counting down.
GATCCGGCCCTGGGGGGACGTCCCGCGCCACCGCCACGGCGCCCTCTCGGAAGCCGTACTCGAAGAGGAACCCCAGGTCCCAGTTCTCTCCGAGACGAAAGCGCATCCCACCACCGAGCTGGTAGCGCGGGATGTAAAGACCCGCGTTGGCGTCCGGGGCCTCCTTGGGGTTTTGAACCCGCGTCACGATGGAGTTTTCCAAAAAGACCTGTCCACGGCCGTCGTGAACCGGCTGCCCGGAGCGCGGCGTGGGGACCATGTGGGGCACCACCGCCGCGCGCCGCTTCTCCACCGCCGATCCAACCGAAAGCACGGCTCCTGTGCACACCAGCAAAAGATGCAGCGCTACCCTGGATACTCGCATGTTCATCGCTCCCATTGTGGTTACCGCAAGCCACGACTGCAACTATCGAGCCAACTCCAAAACCACTATTATCACGTAGCTCCCCCATCCAGGCGGTCAGGATCGTGAATCGCCAGTTACACCCCGGCCGCCTGGTAGTGGCAAAAGTGAGACAGTGGCCGCCAAGCACTCGCTGCCCTCCCTGGCCCCCAAAAAAGGTTTCTCTGGTCGAGGGAGGTTTCGCCGGATATAATCGCCATGTCGGGTAAATAGCTTTTGCAGAGCAAATGAGCCGTTACACTTTCTTATGCTTGCTGCTGTTGGCGCCCCTCGTGGGCTGCCCCGGCGGGAGCCGCCAGGGGCCCGACGCAAGCTTGCAGCCGGGCTCCCACCGGCTGGAGATTGTCTCCCCGTCCGGGGGCTCTTTGCGACTCGAGCCTCGGGAGCAGGCCACGCTCGAGGTGCGCTATCTGGATCCAGAGGGGAAGCCCGTGCCAGGGGCGGAGCTCTCTTTCACAATGCAGGGAGAGACCGGTGGGGCCACACTGGGGAGCTTTCGGGCCATCACCAGCTCCGCGGGCCTGGCCGAGATGGGGCTCGTGGCGGGCACGGAGGCGGTCATCTTCACGGTGGATGTCTCCGCACCCAACGCCCTGCCCGTCCACTTCGAGGTGGCAGTCAGCGCCCAGGGCTTTGTGAGCATCCAGGTCGTCCCCATCTACCAGGGCTCTCACGACGCCACCGCCTTTGCCCAGGTGGCCGCCGAGCTGTACTTTGGAGATCGCTGCCAGGACCTGGACCCGCTCCACTCCGACCAACCCGAGCGGGTGCGCACCACCACCGAGGGCTTCGGACAGGTGCTGCTGCTGGAGGACCTGCCGGTGGACCTGAGCTACTCTGTGGCCGTGGTGGCCACAGATCCAACGGATCGGGTTCTCGCCTGGGGCTGTGCAGACGTGGCCAGCCTGCAGCTCGTGCCGGGCGCCACGGTGCGCCTGGAGCTCGCGGCCCAGGACCTGGTCCCGGACGTCTCCGGCGTGTTCCAGGTGGACACCACCATCGAGCTCACCCAGGACCAGGCGGAGGCCATGCTGGAGACCCTCGCGCCCCTGGCCGCCCTGGGCCGCTGCCCCTTCGGCCCGGTGCAGCGCCTGCTGGACTGCGTCGTGGACGCCGCCACTGACGACGGCGTCCCCGACTGCATCCCAGAGTCCACCGAGCCCCTTGCCCTCGAGATCGAGAGCCTGCGAGGGATGCTGGATCCGAACGGCTGTCGCCTGCCGGAGAGCCCCATGGGAGAGTACTCACTGGAGTCGTTGGTCTGGTCCGCCATGGACGCCACGGGCATTGCCAGCGCCGCTGCCCTGGCCGACCTGGCCGACCTCTCCTCCTCGGAGCTCTCGATCTTGCGGCTCCGCTCTCGGCTCACCCTGGTGGCCGATCCCGGCGGGCTCCGCCACTTCATGTGGCACCGCCTGGAGGAGCTCTCCTGGCCCGCCTTCTCTCCCGGCTCCTGGCTCCTGGTGTCCGAGCTGGGAGGTCTGCTCCAGCAGGTCTCAGGCCTGGAGGCCGACCTGGCCAACGGCGACCCTCCGCTGCTTGGGATCCCCGCTCACGACCTGACGCTGCGCCCCCTTCAGGCCACCCTGGCGGCTGCCCACGCCCGATTCCTGGCGCCCGCGGGCCTCTCCTCCGACCTGGGAGAGCTCGTGAGCTCGCTGCTCGTCTCACTACACTTTCCCACCCCCGACGCCGAGCTCACCGGTTGCTCCGCCCTCGACGAGCATCTCTGTGACGCCATCTCGGGGCAAACCACTTGCCCCCAGGACGCCTGCTCCAGGGGCGTGTCGCTGCTGCTCGACCTGGCTCGCCAGAGCTGGTCCACCCTCCCGCTGGCCTATGTGCCGGACGTCTCCTTCGCCGCCGACATCTCCATCGTCGATGAGGACGGCGACCTGCAGGTGTCCCAGCTCGGCTCGCCCGCCGAGCCCCTGAGCTGGAGCCTGGAGCTCAACCTGGGTGAAGCCTGGGTGGCCCCCCAGTCCGCCACCTTCGCCGCCACCCGGATCGCCCCCGCTCCCCAGTAGAGAGGACAAAATTTGCCCACATCGGGCGGGCACGGATAATGGAATCGAACCCCTTTGCGGAGAGACCCCCATGGCCACCATGAAAGCCGAACCGCCCGCTCCTGAGACCGGCAATGTGCCCGGGCAGCAGAGACGCCGACTCCGTGACCGGCTCCTGGAGCACGACACCGACAACGAGAAGCTGGTCACCGAGGGCTCCCTCTGCAACCACCTGCTGCTCCTCGACGACGACGTCCGGGAGACGGCCGCGGCGCTGGGGGACATCGAGTCATACCTTGCCCGGACCATGTCCCTGCTGGAGCGGAGAGACATCTCTGGCCGAGACCTGGAGCTCCTCGCCGCCGACATGGAGGTGGAGTCCAAGGTGGCGTCACTGGACGACACCCTGGCCAGCTTGCGCCGCCGCCTCCGGGTCATCGCCCAGAGGCTGCCATAGGGCACACCCTGGTGCCAGCTCGAGGCTCCACCCCCAGCGAGTCGATGGAAACTTGCCATGCCTTCTTTGCAAATAGCCGCCCTGGCCATCTGGTTTCCGGCCTTCTTGCTCTCCATCGTGCTGCACGAGGCCGCCCACGCAGCCACCTCGCTCTTTTTCGGCGACCGAACTGCCGAGCGCCAGGCGACCTTCAACCCCATGCCGCACATCCAGCAGGAGCCCGTGGGCACCCTCATTGTGCCGCTGTTGTCTTTTTGGTGGATGGGGTGGATGTTCGGCTACGCCTCGGCACCCTACGACCCCTACTGGGCCGACCGCAACCCACGCCGTGCAGCCCTCATGTCTGCGGCTGGACCCGTGGCAAACCTGCTGCTGGCCGCTGGAGCCCTTGCGGCGCTTCACGCGCTCATGGCCGCGGACCTGGTCGCCTACAACCCGCGCTCCAGCCAGATCATCGACCTGGTCACAGCCCCTGAGGGCTGGATGGGCTTTGGTGCAAAGTTCCTGTCGGTGCTCTACGGTCTGAACATCCTGCTTGGCATCCTGAACCTCCTCCCGCTTCCTCCCCTGGACGGCTCCGGCGTGGTCCGCGGCCTGTTCCCGGGCTCCGGGCCGGCCAGGCTCCTGGCCACCATGGAGGAGCGCGGCTGGTCCATGGTGGGGCTGGTAGTCGCCTTTCTGCTCTTTTCCAGGATGGGGCCCTACATCTGGGCCGTCATCGATGGGGGCCTCCGCCTGTGACCCGAGCGGATCAGCGTCGCCAGAACCACGGCACAAAAAGCAGCAAGACCGTGTAGATCTCCAACCTGCCGGCGAGCATGCTGAAGATGAGCACCCATTTGCCCGCTGCCGGGAAGTGGTTGTAGTTGTCCGCAGCGCCCACCGCTCCCCAGCCTGGACCGATGTTTCCGATACAGGCTATGGAGGCCCCCAAGGAGGTCTTCATGTCATATCCCAGCAAGGAGATGGCCACGGCGGCGGCCACAAACAGGGCCATGTAGAGCACAACGAAGCCCATGACCGCGCGGATGATGTCCTCCCCCACCACGCGGCCGTTGTAGCGCAGCGGCAGCACCGCCCGCGGATGAACGAGCTGCTTCAGCTCCCGCAGGCCGGCCTTGAGCACCAGCAGCACCCGAACCATCTTCATGCCGCCCCCGGTCGAGCCCGCGCTCCCACCGGTGAACATGGCCACCAGGAGCATGAAGGCGGCGAAGGGGGCGAGCACCTCCCACAGCTCGAAGTCCGTGGATGCGAAGCCGGTGGTGGTGACAATGGAGACCACCTGGAAGGATGCGTACCGGAAGCTCTTGCCCAGCCCCCAGCCCGGGCCACCGGAGGCCGTGAGGCTGAGGGTAGCCCCCAGTAGCAGCAGCCCGGTGACGATTGCGTAGGTGCGAAGCTCCCCATCCCGCAAGAAGGCCCAGGGATCCCGCCGAGACATCCAGGCGATGTGCAGGGTGAAGTTGACCCCGGCCAGGAACATGAAGAGCGTGATCACCCCTTCCACGTAGGCACTGCCAAAACCTTCCACAGATGTGGCCAGGGTGGAAAAACCGCCGGTGGCCAGGGTGGCGAAGGCGTGGTTGACCGCGTGATACACCCCCATCCCCGATGGAAGAAGCAGCAGCACCTCTCCAACGGTGAGAAGAAAATACACGGCCCAGAGCACCTTGGCTGTCTCGGTTATCCGCGGGCTCAGCTTGTCCTTGACCGGCCCCGGCACCTCGGCCTTGAACATCTGCATCCCCCCAATGCCGAGCAGAGGCAAGATCGCTATGCCCAGGACCACTATCCCCATGCCCCCGAGCCAGTGGGTGGTGGAGCGCCAGAAGAGCAGCCCATGGGGGAGGCCGTCCCGGCCCTTGGTGGTGCGCCACAGCCCACCCTCCAGGATCGTGGCGCCGGTGGTGGTGAAGCCCGAGACCGACTCGAAGTAGCAGTTCGTAAACGAGCACAGCTCTCGTCCCAGGCCAGTCGCCCCGCCGGGGCCGCCGCACCGAGGAGCCCTGGGCCGCTCCCCGGCCACCTGGCTCGCGTGCTCCACCGCCTCGGCGTTCACCAGGTGAGGCAGCCGCGCGTAGAAGTAGTAGGGCATGGCCCCGGCGAGGCAGGCCACGGCCCACCCCAGGCTGACTATGAGGAAGCCCTCGCGGATGGAGACCTCCTCCTTGCGGTCTGGCCGCTTCACCACCAGCATTGTGCCCAGGCCAACGGCCCCGCTGAGGGCGGCGGCGGCGAGATGAGCGAACACGTCCTCCTCGCCGTAGGCAAGCGCCATGAGCCCGGGAATCAGCATGATGGCGCCCAGCAGGGCGAGCAGGGCGCCCAGGGCGCGCAGCACCACCCGAGCCCTCATGCCCACACCCGGCCGCGCACCTCGGCGCTGTGGAAGTGACCTGGGTTCACTGGGAAGACCCCCGCCTCAAAAGAACTCGATCTTTACGCTCATGGCACGCTCCACCTTTCGGATGGCCTCGCCGAGCACAAATACAATCACCCGATCCCCCGCCTGGATGATGTCATCCCCCCTGGGAATGAGGACCTCATCGGGGCGCACCACGGCCCCGATGATGGCGCCCTTGGGGAAGTCTATCTCCTTCAGAGGTCGGCCCACCACGTCGGATGTGGCCATGGCCTCGAACTCGATGGCCTCTGCCTCGCCCCCGCCGAAGGAGGTGACCCGCAGCACCCGCCCCCGCCGGATGAAGTGCATGATGGAGCCCACCGCCGCCGAGCGAGGGCTCACCAACACGTCCACCCCGATGGAGGAGATCAGCTCCTGGTAGTCCAGCCTGTTGCTGACGGTGCACACAAGCCCTGCCCCAAGTCGCTTGGCCAGGAGCGCGGCGAGGATGTTGAGCTCCTCCTCGGACGAGGTGGCCACAAACATGTCGCAGCCGTCGATCCCTTCGGTGCGCAGGGTCGCCTCGTCTGTGATCGGGGCGTGAATGACTATGGCCCCGGGCAGGGCCTCCGCGGCCTTTTGGCACACCCGCTCCCTGGGGTCCATGAGCTTGACGCCGACCCCAGGCTCCGCCTCCAGCTCCTTGGCGAGGTATCGACCCAGGCGGGACGCTCCGCCGATTATCACGCTCCTTATGGGTCTTACATGCTGGCCGGTGAGCTCCGCCAGCTCGTCCAGCTCCTCGGTCTTGGCCACCACGTAGATCAGATCACCTGCCTACACCCGATCCTTCCCCGAGGGCACTACCACCGTCGAGCCGCGGCTTCTGGCCACGATGAGCGGCACCCGCCCCGGCACACGCCGGGGGAGCTGGCTGAGCCTGGCCCCCGCCAGGGGGCTGGTCTCCACAAGGCGCACGGCCGCCAGGGTTATCCGCCCGTCGGCGAACTGGACCAGGTCGGACGCCCAGGGGTGTCGGATCACCTCGTGGATCTTCTCGGCTGTGACTCGCTCAGGATTGATGGCCAGGTCCAGGCGCAGCCCCTCGTAGCGCAGAAGCCGTCTATCCCTCATTAGGTCCGGCGACCGGATCCGGGCGATCTTGATCGTGTTGGGGGAGTAGGCGGCCGTAATGAGAGCGGCTGTCAGGTTCACCTCGTCGCGGTCCGTGACAGCGATGAGCATCTCGGCGTTGACGATGCCCACGTCGGTCAGCACCCTGGGGTTGGAGCCGCTGCCAACCACTGCAGAGACGTCGAGCAGGTCTCGGATGGCACGGATCTTCTGGCCATCTGGGTCCAGCACCACCACGTCCTTGGCCTCGGCGGCCAGCCGCGCGGCGATGTTGAACCCCACCTCTCCAGCGCCAACAATTATGATCCGCATCAGATCTTGAGCAGCTCCTTTACGGTCTTGATGACCTGGGGAGCCCTGATTGGCTTGGTGATGTATGCGTTCGCACCCAGGGCCAGGGCACGCTTGCGGTCCTCAGCCCCCCCCTCGGTGGTGATGATCACTATGGGGATGTCGGAGTAGCGCTCGTCGCTGCGCACTCGCTTCACCAGCTTCAGACCATCCATGATGGGCATGTTGATGTCAGTTATGATGATGTCGAACGCCATGGACGAGAGCTTCTTCAGGGCGTCCAGACCGTCATCCGCCTCGGCAACGCTCAGCCCGCGCACCCTGGAGAGCGCAAACACCAGGAGCTGCCGCATGGTGGGGCTGTCTTCAACGATCAGGGCTGAAAGCTCATCCATGGCCACCCTCGCTCTTGAGAAGGTTCCTGTAGTCCTGCACGGTGCGCGGGCCGACACCCGACGACGCGAAGAGGCGGGCCGACTCCAGCACCGCCCCACCCCTGTCACCCAGCAGGGAAAAAAGCTCCAGGTCGATGGGAGACAGCTCCCTCTTCTGCTCCAGGTAGGAGTAGATGGTCACCGCCCCGAGCACCTCCGCTCCGAGCTTGAGGGGGATGCAGACCAGGGGCTCGCTCACGTTCCACTGGCCGGGTACCGAGTCGCTGACCTCGGGCTTGCCAGACCGAAAGCACGTGGCCAGAGGCTCCAGGTCGCTCCTCATCACCGGCACCGAGCTCAGATCCACGCCGTAGGCTTCGATGGGGTGCAGCTCGCCGCTGGGCTCATCCAAAATAAGAATGGCAAACCGGCCGGCTCCCACGAAGTTGAGCAGTATCTCCACGATTATCTGCACGGCGTTGGCCAGATCCAGCGTGGAGTAGAGCTGGTGTCCCGCCACGAAGAGGTTCACGAGCCGGTCGTTCTCCTCCTCGATCTGGGCATAGCGCTCCTTGTAGGCTTCTGTCTCGTGGGCGACCTCGTCCAGGCGACGCTGGATCTAGTCGTGCTCTCGGTGGAGCTGCTGAAACACCACCCGAAGCTCATGGGCTGCTGCGGGTGGAGGCACCGGGGTGTTCTCCATGAAGAGCTGGCTCTCGAGCTGCACCACCCGCAGGCGCAGCGACTCGTTGTGGCGCAGGATCTCATCTATGAAGGCCTCTCCCCGCTTCAGGTAGCTGCGCAGGGTGCCACCGGGGCTGTCTCCCTCCGCGGGCCTCTTCTTGGGCGGTACTCCGACGTCGCTATCGGCCATGGGATATCACCTCGCTCAACATCGCCCACCAGGGCGGCAGGATCCACAAGGCGGACAGTACCACATGCTCGCCCTGCGGCAAAGATGCAGCATTGCACAGCAAAAAGCGTTCGCGGACG
>JAJRWW010000263.1 GCA_024276595.1 Myxococcota bacterium | reverse complement strand
TGCGTCGGCTGCTGCCGGTCACCGTGACAAGGGGCCGCGTCCTCGGCAAGCTCAAGCGCCCCATCAAGACCTATATCAAAAAGCCCGGGGTGGAGTACAAGCCAGATGCCGGCGCGCCCGCTGCCACCACCGACGGCGGCGCGCCCGCTGCCACCACCGACGGCGGCGCGCCCGCTGCCACCACCACCGACGGCGGCGCGCCCCCAAAAAAGAGCGTCGACCCTGGCACTGGCGATTGAAGCGGCGGAAACGACTACCCCGAAAAGAGGTTCGAGGCCGTGCTGGCAGACACGCCTCCACCTGGCGGGCGAGATCCGAGGCCTGCTAGCCCTGACCCATGGATGCCTGGCAGGTCTTCTCGTACAGGGTCCTGAAGATGTTGTTGGGGTCGGTCCTCGCCTTGACCTTCTCGAAGTTGGGGCGGTTGAAGATGGTCCAGAACTCGTCCTCGGAGTAGTAGTTGTACGAGATCAGCGTCTTGATCCCGCCCAGCTCCTGGAGCTTCTCCTCCATCAGGCGATAGTAGTTTGTGCTGCCCCGCTGCTTCATCCCGTAGATGGCTATGTCCACCATGAGCTCGTCCTTCATGGCGCTCCAAAAGCTCTGGGTGAGCCACTCGTAGTCGTGCACACGACGGTAGGGCACGCACCACAGGGGATAGTGATTGAAGTCCTGCTCGTACCACAGCAGGAAGTCCTTGAGCCTGGAGTATGGCAGGAAGGTGTCCACCGTCACGTCCGGGCGATCGTCGCTCAGCAGCAGCCAGCGCAGCTTCTCGGCCAGCCTCAGGATCTCCGAGGAGCCCAGGAACTTGCCCAACAGCAGCCGACCCAGGAAGGACTTGGGGTGCACGTTGGTCACGCCCTGGTCGTAGCGGTAAAAGTAGTGGGGCGTCTCGAAGTAGTCCTCCCGGCGCTCGGCGGTGGACTTGTAGTAGACCTTCAGCCAGTCGTAGCGGTTGGTGTAGGGGGCCTCGTCCACGAAGTCGCCCACGCACAGGGCCAGGTGGGTGTTGGAGTGGATGATCCCGTCCATGAAGTCCACGTCCTGCAGCTCGTAGTGGCGCCAGATGGACTCCAGGTAGCTGTCGATGGAGGTGTGGGTCTCGTGGCGCAGGTGCACGAAGGGCTTGGCCGGAATGAGCCGAAACACCAGCCGGGACAGGATCCCCACGGTGCCAAAGGAACCGTGCATCATCTGGAAGATCAGCGAGTGCTCGTTGTCAGGCGTGCAGGTGAGCACGTCCCCCGTGGCGGTGATGATCTCATACTCCAGGCAGGTGTCGTGAAACCCCCCGTACTGAAAAGACATGGACTCGATGGAGCAGCCCGCCACGGCCCCACCGATGGTGATGGTCTTCAGCTCCGGCACGACGATTGGGACAAGGCCCATGGGGAGCGTGCGGTCCACCACCTTGCAAAAGGGCACCCCCGGCTCGGCGATGCAGAGGCGACGCTCCAGGTCCACCTCGATTATCTCGTCAAAGTCCGTCAGGTCGATCTTGTCGTCGGTGTACTTCTTGTCGTTTACCTTGGGCACCTGGTGGGAGACCACCCGCTTGCGCCGGGAGAGGGGGGCGGTGCTCTTGCGCCTCCTTAGCATCTCCACCACTCGCGCCACCTTGCGCTGATGCTCGGTGCTCCTGCGAGCGCCCTCGGGCGTGCTCGTCACATGGGGCTCGCCGTTACTTGTCTTGTCCATGGGTCTCCTCTGGGAGGTCCGGGTGTGATGCGGCTCGGCTCGGCTCGGCTCGGCTCGGACACCGGGCTAGTGCCCCAGGAACATGGAGAGGCCTGCTCGTGCCGCCAGCTTCTGCCAAAACACCGCCTGGGCGGTGCGATCGGTGGGCTCGAATCGCAGAACGTTGTGAGCAAACACCTCGATGCGAGATGTGATGTTGGGCGGATAGGGCTGGCCGTCGTTCTCCAGCGCCAGCACCGGATAGTCCCTGGCCTTGGCCCAGGGGGCGTAGACCCCCTCGATGAGCCTCCCGGGCAGGCAGCCGAAGGGGGCGATGATGGCCACCCCACTGTAGCCCTCTCTCATGGCTGCCGCCCCCACCGCCGGGGAGACGGTGGCCTCGCTCTCCAGCTCGGGGTCCACGAAGTCTTTTTGGCCCTCGCCGATTATCTCGCCCATGTTGTGGGGGACATGGGGTACGAGCCCGGTGGGCCTGAGGATCCCCGCGATCTTCTCCTCCACGGCGTGCTTCCAGTACTTCTCCACCAGGTAGACGGCCTCATCCTTGAGGCCACCGTCGAGGAGGGTGCGCAGCCAGCCGTCGCGCCTGCGCCGCCCCTCCATGATGTACTTCCTTGCGAAGTCGGTGTAGTGGAACCACTCGGTCACCCCGGTGACCTTCGGGTAGATGCCCAGCTCCATGAGCATCTCGGAGACCTCCTCCACCGAGAAGTTGTCGCGGCGCACGTAGATCTCTCCCACGATGAGCACCTTCTTGAGATCCTCGAGCCTCCCCTTGCGCGCGATGGCGGAGAGGCGGTCCGCCGCCAAGCGCAGCTCCTCCTCCAGGGCCTTTGGGCCCACCTTGAAGGATCGCAGCACGTTGCGCCACACCGCCTCGAACTCTGCCATGGCCTGGCCCGGGTCCCTGGCCAGCAGCCGCAGAGCGTTGCGCATGTCCGAGAAGTAGTCTCCCAGCACCAGCGCCCGCCAGACGTCCTGGCTGAAGGTTGCCCCCATCTCCCTGTAGGAGTTCTCGGAGTTGGCCACCATGAGCACCACGTTCTCCCAGCCCATCTCCTCGAAGAGCCGCTCGAAGAACACGTAGTACTGCCCGGTGCGGCAGGGCCCAAGGGTGGAGGGAACGAACACCAGGTAGAGCTGATCCCCCCTGTCCGGCGAGTGGGTCTGGAAGAACTTCAGGATGGAACCTAGCACCAGCAGCGCCGGGATGCACTCCTTGCCAGACGCGACGTTGCGCGCGAGCTGGGTGGAGTGGATGTCCGGCAGGGGAAGGTGCGTGGAGTGGATCCCCTGGCGCTGGGAGGCCACGTTCATTACCTCGGTGGAGAGGTCGCCCATGGGAGGCCAGATGAGGTGCACTCGCGGATCCCGGATGTCCAGCCGCTCCGAGGTGACGCGATCCACTATGTCGCAGAACTCCTCCTTCAGGACCACGTGGTAGCGACGCTCAAAGGGCCTCTCCTCCACGGGGGTCACGTGGCGACGATAGCTCTGGACAATGTCCAAGAACGCCTCCACCCGGGTGTCCAGCCCAGCGTCGGCCGTGTGGGAGTCAATCTCCAGCACCAGGTAGGGCTTCTGCCCCATGAGCCAGCGCACATAGTGCAGCATGAACGAGTCCGGCGCACAGGAGAAGTTGGAGACCCAGGCCAGGTAGAGGTTGTCCACCTCCTTGACTCGCCTCACCGCCTTCATGTTCTGCTGGCCGTAGTACCAGTAGTTGTTGGGCGGAATATTGGCGTCCGGAGAGTAGATCATGTCAAAGGGGATCACCGTCACCCCCTGGGACGTGAACTTGCGCGGGATCCCCATGTTGGCGTCGCGCGTAAAGGCGTTGTAGGGCCGCCCCAGCAGCGCCACGTACACGCGGTCCGGATTGTCGGCCACCTCCTCCAGCACCCGGGCGCCCAGCTCTCCATAGGCTGAAAGGAAGCGTTGATACATCTCCACGCCCTTGTCGTAGGCGCTGCTCCCTGCCGCGCGGGAGAAGCCGAGGGCGACGGCAACGTCTTCGAAAGCGCCACGGCTGGTCTCGAACCCCTCCCCCAGGGAGACCAGGGGACGCAGCACCTGCTCATCACTCAGCCCGAAGGCGTGGCGGGCGAAGAAGGGCAGCCCCTGGGTCAAGGGGCACACGCAGGCGTGCACATCCTCGGTGCTGGGCATGTCCCTGAAGTGGGGCAGAAACAGGTAGTCCACGCCCTTGTCCATCACATCCTGGATGGCGCCGTGGGCTATCTCGGTGGGGAAGCAGTAGCTGCTCTCCTGCCTGGCGATACCCTCGGGCAGAACCCTCGTGGAGGTCTGCACCTCCACCCCCAGGCTGTGGAAGAACCAGGAGTACAGAGGCCACACGGAGTGCACCGAGAAGGCCATGGGGATCCCCACCACGGCGGAGGTGCGCCTGAGGAGAGACTCCGCCGGCGGGGCAAACTCCTCGAAGAGCATGCGCGTCCGCTCCTGGGTGTAGTCGATGATCTCGTCGGCGTGGAGCTTCCGCCTCTTGCGCTGGTTGGTCCACTTGGAGCAGCGCCCCCCAAAGGGGTAACGCTTGCCCCCAACCTCCAGGCGTCGGATGGAGCAGAGGTTCTCGCACGACTTGCAGAGAAACTCGTCCCGATAGACGATCTCCTTGGCCATCAGCTCATCCAGGTCGAAGTCCCCCGGCTCCATGAGCCCATCCTCCTCCTTCTGCAGCACCAGGCGGGCCACGCCAAAGCAGCCCATGAGCTCGGGGTCGGGGGGCACGGTGATGGTCTTGCCGGTCATCTGCGCAAAGGCCAGGGGCACGGCCGGGTTCTTGGCGACGCCCCCCTGGAGCACGATGTGATCTCCGATTGCTCGATTGCCCACCACCCTGTTGAGGTAGTTGGCCACAATGGAAAAGACGAGCCCCGCGACGATGTCCTCCCGCCGGGCGCCCTGCCCGATGGCCTTGCGAATGTCCGAGTTGATGAACGCGGAGCAGTGCTCTCCGAACTTCAGCGGCGCCGCCGCATCGAGGGCGATGGGGCCGATCTCGGGCGCGGTCTGGATGCTCAGGTCGCCCGCGGCCGACTCCTCCAGGAACGAGCCAGTGCCCGCCGAGCAGGCCTCGTTCATGGCGTAGTCGATGGGCACCCCGTTGTTGATGTGAACGTACTTGGCGTCCTGGCCGCCTATCTCGAAGATGGTGTCCACCTCCTTCTGGAAGTAGGTGGTGCCCACCGTGTGGGCGATGATCTCGTTGTAGACCCCCACCGTCTCCAGAAACACACCCAGCAGCTCACGGGAGGAGCCCGTGGTGGCCACCAGCCGGATCTTGGGGCGAGCCCCGTGAAGCTGCTTTTTCACCTCGCGGAGGCAATCCTTGAGCGCGGCCACCGGGTCGCCATGGGTCCGGCCATAATGCTCCGCGACGATCTCCATGGTGTCGGCGTTCACCAGGGCCACCTTGGTGGTGGTGGAGCCGCCATCCACCCCGAGCACGTACCGGGCGTCGGGGTCGAAGCGCCCCCTGCGAGAGGAGGCGTGAACCACCCTGTCTGCGGACTCGGAGAGCGGAGAGAAGCTCTTGAAGATGAGCCCCGAGCCCGGCTTCACCAGGCCCTCCTGGGGCAGAGCCACCCCCCTCTCACGGGCCAGGTGCGCCGCCCCGAAGGCCTCGAAGAAGGAGGTCTCCTCGGGGACCAGGAACTCGATTCCAGGGCTCTTCTCCCGGACGAAATCCACCAGGAAGCGGTTTTGGGTGACGCCCCCCACGAGCACCACCTGGCCGGAGGTGAGCTTGGCCTTTGTGAGGAACTCGGCCACCTTGTCGGCCATCACTTTCGAAAGGGAGAGGGCGATGTCGCCCTTGGTGGACTCTCCCTTGTTGAGGCGGTGGGTGCAGTCGGACTTCATGAACACCGAGCAGCGGGAGGAGAGGGGATGGGCGCAAGCACCCCGGCACACGTCGTCGATGTCCTCCAACCGCAGGTCCATCCTGCCGAGCTGCTGGCGGAAGAACTCCCCGGTGCCCGAGGCGCACTTGTTGCCGGAGTAGGTGTTGACGATGCGCCCCTGGGAGCTGAGCACGTAAACCACCAGGTCCTCACCGCCCATGGAGACCACGGCGCGTGGAGCCAGCCCCAGGGCGTCCAGGGCGGCCTCCACCGTCACCGCGGCAATGACCTCGGGGAGCGCTATCCTGTGGCGCCCCTCGGTTCCAGTGACGAGGCCCCGTACGGGCCCGGGCGAGCCCAGCCCCATGCGGTCCATCAGCAGGGTCAGGGTCTTGGGGAGATCCCCGTCATGGGCGAGCACCTGCTGGCGGTGGTCCCCCGCCTCGGAGAGGAGGCAGAGCTTGATTGTCGTGGAACCGATGTCAATGCCGAGGGTCTCTTCCGTCATTGTCCCGCGCCGTGACCGCGTCCTCCCGAGGAGGGCGACCTGTGTAGGAGGCCCGGCGGCAGCTCCCTGGAGCGGCAGCCGAGCCAGGCCTGTCCAAAAACCATCTACTCGTATATCAGCTCGGTCCCGGACGCAAGCCCCCCGCATCACGATTGGTCCGGGATCAAGGAAATCCTGGCCGCACTGGCCGTCAGGGCGTCTCGAGCAACAGGTGAGCTCTCGCCTCGGCTACCTGAGGCTGGTGCTGAGCTGGAGGGTGGGCGTGGGGACACCGCCGGGGCGAACCGAGGAGACCGCGCCCACGTCCATGCGCCAACCGGATCCCAGGGCTACCCCGCGCCGGGCAGAGGCCTTGTCGGCCGCGTGCTGAACGGTGCCGATGATGCCCATGATGAGGCCCAGCACCTCGCTCACTCCGAGCACCGCCAGGCCCCACCTTTGAGAGGCTGACGGTGCGTAGATCATGGCGACGAAGGGGCCAGCAACCGGGATGATGAGAGTCTTGCCGAGGGTCCTGCACTGGGTGTCTTGAATCACATCGCAGACGTCGATCTGGACGGCGCCTATGAGGCTCGCCAGCAGCCACGAGGAGCCCAGCATCACCCAGCCGGTGATCATCAGGCCCCTGCGGGGATACATGGCGCGGCTGGTGGGGCGAGCGTAAGCCGGGGCGGCGGGAGGCGCCGGAGGAGGAGCCACAGCGGGCGCGGTGGGGGCCCCACACGCGGGCGCGGCTGGACCCCCGCACTGGGCCACCGTGAAGGAGCCCATCCCGAGAGGCCCTCCGCCGAGACGGGAGAGCCCCGCCGGCCAGGGAGAGACAGCGAACATCTGCTCCTTCACCCCGGTCAGCCCC
>JAJRWW010000262.1 GCA_024276595.1 Myxococcota bacterium | reverse complement strand
GCGCTCTCCACCACCTTCCGGCGAATGAACATTCTCAAGCAGGCCGACGGTGATCCCAAGGAGGTTGTCCCAGGGCTGCTGGAGGCGGGCGCCGAGCGCGGGCTGCATGACGCGCTGCTGGCGGCCGAGGAGCGGGTGGATGAGCTCCTGCGCTCCGGATCCTACGAGGAAGCGCTGGCAGCCCTGGCGGGGCTGCGCCCCCCTGTGGACACCTTCTTCGACGACGTGAAAGTGATGGATGAGAACCCCGCCCTGAGGGCCAACCGCCTGGCGCTGCTGGCCGCGGTGGACAGGCTCTACCGGCGGGTGGCCGACTTCAAGATGATCGCGAGCTGAGAGAACTCCCCGACATGGGGGCTCCCCCACTTCCCTCCGCCACGACGCGGACCAGGAGAAACCAGATGAAAAAGTACGTGTACAGCTTTGGTGGCGGCAAGGCCGATGGTTCTGCCGAGGACAAGAACCTGCTGGGTGGCAAGGGGGCCAATCTGTGCGAGATGGCCAGCCTGGGGATCCCGGTGCCAGCGGGGTTTACGCTCACCACTGAGGTGTGCACCTACTACTATGAGCACGACAGCACCTACCCACCCGAGCAGGAGGCCCAGGTGCTGGAGGCGCTCGAGCGGGTGGAGGAGATCATGGGCTGCAAGTTCGGGGATCGGGAGAACGCGCTCCTGCTGTCCATTCGCTCTGGCGCTCGCCAGTCCATGCCCGGGATGATGGAGACGGTGCTGAACGTGGGCCTGTGCAGCGCCACCATCGCCGGCCTCATCAAGAAGACCGGAAACGAGAGGTTCGTCTACGACGCCTACCGGCGCCTGATCATGATGTACTCGGACGTGGTCATGGAGAAGGCGGCGGGCATCGAGCCCGCCGAGGGCCAGTCCATACGCAATCAGCTCGACAAGATGCTCGGCGAGGTGAAGACCGCCAGGGGCTACTCCTCTGACGCAGAGCTCACCGCGGCGGAGCTCAAGGACCTGGCCGAGGCCTTCAAGGTGCGAGTCAAGGAGGTGCTCGGCAAGGAGTTCCCCGACGACGCCATGGAGCAGCTCTGGGGGGGGATCGGCGCGGTGTTCTCCTCCTGGAACGGCAAGCGGGCGGTGGCCTACCGGCGCATCGAGGGGATCCCCGACGAGTGGGGCACCGCCGTCAACGTGCAGGCCATGGTGTTTGGGAACATGGGCGACTCCTCGGCCACGGGGGTCGCCTTTACCCGCAACCCCGCCACCGGTGAGAACAAGTTCTACGGGGAGTGGCTCGTGAACGCCCAGGGGGAGGACGTGGTGGCCGGCATCCGCACTCCCAACCCGCTCAACGAGGAGACCAGCAACGACCAGAACAGACATCTGCCCTCCCTGGAGAAGGCCATGCCCGAAACATACAGGGAGCTGTATGCCATTCGGGACAAGCTGGAGGCCCACTTCCACGACATGCAGGACATCGAGTTCACCATCCAGGAGGGGCGCCTGTGGATGCTCCAGACCCGCACGGGCAAGCGCACGGGCACGGCGGCCCTGAACATGGCCATGGACATGCTCGACTCCGGGCTCATCGACACCAACACCGCCATCCTGAGGCTGGCCCCCGAGCAGCTCGACGAGCTGCTGCACCCCATCGTGGACCCGGCCGCCGAGGCCGGCGCCGAGCCCCTGGCAAAGGGGTTGCCTGCTGGCCCAGGGGGTGCCGTGGGGCAGATTACCTTCACCGCGGACGACGCCAAGGCCTGGGCTGCCGAGGGCAAGACCGTGCTGCTCGTCAGGGAGGAGACCAACCCCGAGGACGTGGAGGGCATGCGCGCCGCCGTGGGCATCCTCACCGCCAGGGGGGGCATGACCAGCCATGCCGCTCTCGTGGCTCGTGGCTGGGGCAAGTGCTGTATTGTGGGGGCCGGCATGCTCAAGATCGACGCTGCCTCCAGGACCATGAAGGTGGCGGACAGGACCTTCAAGGAGGGTGACCTGCTCACCCTCAACGGGACCAAGGGCCTGGTCTACGAGGGCGAGCTGGCGATGATGGACTCCACGGAGAACCCCCGGTTCCAGGAGTTCATGAGGCTGGCCGACGGTGTTCGCCGTCTGAAGGTGCGGACCAACGCGGAGACCCCCGAGGATGCGGCCAAGGCCCGCGCCTTTGGGGCCGAGGGGATCGGCCTGTTTCGCACTGAGCACATGTTCTACGGCGAGGGCTCTGACGAGCCGCTGTTTCTCCTCCGCAAGATGATCATGGCCGGGGACGTGGACGCTCGCCGGGCTGCCCTGGATGAGCTGTTCCCCTTCGTCAAGAAGGACTACAAGGCCACCTTCGAGGCAATGGAGGGGCTACCCGTCACCATCCGGCTGCTGGATCCGCCCCTGCACGAGTTTGTGCCCGTTTCCCCCCAGGAGCGTCGCAGGCTCGCCGCCGCCCTGGATGTCACCGAGGAGGACCTGGCCAGGAGGGCCGAGGAGCTGCACGAGACCAACCCCATGATGGGGCACCGGGGCGTGCGGCTGGGGGTGACCTTCCCCGAGATCAGCGAGATGCAGTTCCGTGCCATCTTCGAAGCGGCCGCGGAGCTCACCAGCGAGGGCAAGAGGTGCCTGCCGGAGATCATGGTCCCGGTGGTGTGCGACCGGGCTGAGCTCGAGAGCCAGAAGGCCCTGGCGGAGAAGGTGTACGCCGAGACCTGCACCAGGTTCGGAGTGGACTCCATCGAGCACCTCTACGGCACCATGATCGAGATCCCGCGGGCTGCCCTGGCTGCTGGAGAGATTGCCCGTACTGCGGAGTTCTTCTCCTTTGGCACCAACGATCTCACGCAGATGACCTTCGGCTTCAGCCGCGACGACATCGGCGGCTTCATGCCCGACTACCTGGAGGGTGGCATTCTGCCAGTGGATCCCTTCCAGGTGCTCGATCGCAGCGGCGTGGGTGAGCTGGTCAAGGTGGGCATAGAGCGAGGTCGCGCCTCCCGGGAGGGCCTGAAGGTGGGCATCTGCGGTGAGCACGGGGGGGAGCCGAGCTCGGTGGAGTTCTGCCACAAGGTGGGCATGGACTACGTCTCCTGCTCCCCCTTCCGGGTGCCCATCGCTCGCCTTGCGGCGGCCCACGCTGTGCTCAAGGAGCGCTAGCTCCCTTGAGGACGAGAATCTGTGGCAAATGAGTCAAGGGCTGCCAGGGCCCTGGACCCGGTCACGGGACACATCGGGGCTCTCCCCAGATCACCCTGCACACGCTCTCATCGCAGCACTGATTGCCCCCGGTGCAGGCCTGGCCCGGGCCCAGGCAGGCGTCGTAGGCGCAGGCCAGGCCGCCCCCCAGCCCCTCCAGGCAGAGCCCAGAGCAGCACTGATCCGTGGTGGTGCAGCCGGCCCCCAGGCTGGCGCACTGGGCGGCCGGATCTCCCAGGCAGCGCCTGACGCCTCGCTGGTCCTCGCGGCAGGCGCCAGGGGAGGGATCGCAGCACAGGGCGTCGCCCACGCAGGGCTCGCCCAGGCCCAGGCAGCCGTGGGAGGAGACGCAGCGGAACACCCCCTCCGGGTCGGCCGTGCACTGGCTGGAGCAGCACTGGCCGCTGCCGGAGCAGAGCTCCCCCTCGGCCCGGCAGCCACTGGAGAGCTGGCAGCGGCGCGCGGTCGAGTCCACGTCCGAGCAGAGCCCGGAGCAGCAGTCGGCGCTGTCCTGGCAGCGGTCGTTCGCGCTCATACATGCCCCCGGCGCGCTGGGTGCGGCGGCACAGCGAGGGACCCCCTGGGGGCTCAGGATGCAGTGCCCCGAGCAGCAGTCCAGGTGGTCCACGCAGAGCTCCCCCAGCACCCGGCAGAGGGGGAGCAGCTCACACTGCTTCTTGGGGCCGCCCAGGTCCACGCAGCTCCCGGAGCAGCACTCTCCGTCGTTGGCGCAGTCGTCGCCAGCGGTCCGGCAGTCGGCCAGGTGCTTGCAGCGGTCCACGTCGCACCGGTGGGAGCAGCACTGCGCGTTGGCGGTGCAGGCGTCCCCGTTGGTCAAACACAGAGGTGCTGCGGCGCAGAGCCCCTCCACGCAGGCCATGGCACAGCACTGCATGGCAAAGGTGCAGGCCGAGCCCTCTGGCAGGCAGCCGCTGGGATCGGCGCACCTGGCCGGCTGGCTCGGGTCCTCCCGGCAGATCCCCGAGCAGCAGTCGGTGTTGTCGAGGCACCCCTCCGCCGCGCCCCTGCAAGGGCCGGCGTCCGGGAGCCCCGCCTCGGGTGGCGGCGTGGCGTCTCCGATGGCGTCGGGCGTGGCGGCGTCCAGCACAGGGAGAGAGCTGTCCCGGACAGCGGCGTCCGGGGTGCCGTACAGGAGGATCCTCTCTGTGCAGGCTCCCAGGAGGAGGGCCGCGGTCAACAGGGCGAGGGCAGCTCGGCCGGTCATGGGCGTGCCCCCGAGCCCTTTCGCAGGGAGCGCTCCAG
>JAJRWW010000261.1 GCA_024276595.1 Myxococcota bacterium | reverse complement strand
GCGTTGCTCAGCGCCTCGGCCAGGTCCTTTGCCGTGGGCGGTCGGGCGCAGGCGCCGGGCCTGCGAGACCACAGTAGTTCGGAACCGCTCCTGTGCATGTCATCGCCTTTCTTCATGAGCTCTTCACCTGCGAGCTGGATATTGCAACTTCCGTACCGACTGCCTGGCGAGGCAGCGCATCAGGCCGACCAGGTGGTGTGAGCCGGGGGGTGGCCGCGGGCTCTCGATCAGGAGTGGGCTGGCTCGCCCAGGCGCAGCGTCGGGGACCGGGCAAGGCTGTCCAACCCACGGCGAGCAGCGACTGCGCACCGGACAATACTGGCCGCCCTCCACGCCCGTAGAGCAAAGGAGGGCTCTGGGGCACTCCCCGGTGGGCCCAAACCTCTCATCAGCTCAATGCCGCGCCGACAGCTCCTGGCTGCGCCGGGCCTGGCTCATAGATCCCTTCCCCTTTCAGGGCCAACCTGTCCGTGGCATAGTGGCCGCCAGCCGCTCGGGAACGTCCGAGCCCTTGGAAGGTGCGCAAATGACCGCAGAGACACGCTTCGAGAGCTTTTGGGACCTGGCCCGACTGGACTACTTCGACCTCCGGGATGGGAGGCTGGTGCTGGCGGATCCACGCCGCTTCCGCAGCTTCGACACCCACACCCACTTGGCGCTCTCCTACGGGCTCCCCAACCAGGTGGATCTCCTCCGTGAGCACCCGGCGAGCGAGGTGTACCTGCGCCTGGACACCCCTGTGGACCTGGACGTATACGCCAACAAGAACTTCGCCTCGGCCGATCTCCAGCGCATGAGGACCGACCTTACTCTGCTCAGCCTCACGCCCCTGGGCATGCGTCGAACACACACCCTGCCCAATCTCCTCAGGGACATGGACGACACAGGGGTATCGGGCTGCCTTCTGCTCCCCATCGATCTCCCGGTGCTGTCCAAGAACGCAGAGACCTACCTGCGCCTGACCGCAAACCAGGAGAGGATCGTCTGCTTCGGCTCGGTTCATCCCCTCGCCAGGGACCTGCCAGGCAAGCTGGATCGGCAGAAGGCCGCCGGCGCCCGAGGAATGAAGGTGCACCCCGCGGTTCAGCTCTTGAGCCCCGACCACCCGCGTTGCATGAAGCTCTACAGCCTGTGCCAGGAGCGCGATCTCATGGTGCTTTGGCACTGTGGACCGGTGGGTATCGAGCCCCCGGCGGGGCGCCGGCGCTGCCAGCTCCCGCTGTACGAGAAGCCTGTCGCCGAGAACCCCGACGTCACCTTCATCCTCGGCCACAGCGGCGCTCTTCAGATGGAGCAGGCCCTGGACCTGGCCAACCGCTATCCGAACGTGTGGCTGGACCTCTCGTGCCAGGGGCTGCGCAACGTGCGCCATATCCTCGAGCACGGACCAACCGAGAGGCTCATGCCCGGCAGCGACTGGCCCTTTTATCACCAGACCTTGCACCTGGCCAAGCTCCTGCTGGCCACCGAGGGAGATGAGCCGCTGCGCCAGAAGGTGCTCTGGGATAACGCGGCGCGCCTCTTCGGTCTCTCCTGATGACAGCGACCTCTGCCTCTCGTCCCAGGCTGGTGCTGCTGCGCTATGCGCCGTGGATGTTCTTTGCAAACAGCCACCCGCGAGACCTGCTCTGGCCAGTCTCCATGCTCTACGCCCAGGCGCTGGCGCGCAGGTCCGGATGGGGAGCCCGGATAATCGACCTTCACGTGGAGCCCTACGACGCCCAGGCTCTCCTGGACCGCCTCAGCGCCCTCTCGCCCGATCTGCTCCTCATTGACTCCACCACCCCGACCATGGGGGCTGCCCTCGACCTGGCCTCACGTCTGAAGGACCGCGCTCCCAGCACGCAGATCTGGGGGATTGGCCAGCACGCCAGCGAGCAACCGGAGGACCTGCTCGCCGGGGCTACCCCCTTCGATGGATGCCTCCTGGGGGAGTACGATGCCATCTTGCCAGCCCTGCTGGCGCAGGGCTCCCTCCGGGCACGGGAGGACGTGGCCCTTCCCGGCGGCCCCGCCGACCCCATCCACCGGGGGGACGCCAGGGCCAAGGTCCTCGACCTCGACTCCCTCCCACCCATCTCGCCGCAGGGGCTGCACCTGGAGCGCTACCAGATGCGCTCCGTGCACGCTCCCAGCTTCGCCCGCCAGCGCTGGGGGTACCTGCTCACCAGCAGGGGCTGCCCACATGGCTGCATCTTCTGCTCCCCAACCCTGCGCCAGAGCTACGGCCGCAGGTTCCGCGCCCACTCCCCGGAGCGGGTGGTGGAGGACATGGCCCGGCTGAAGCGTGACCATGGGGTCAGCACCATCTATCTCATCGACGACGCCTTTTCACTGAGACGCCAACGCGTGCTGGACATCTGCGAGCTGCTCATTCGCCGAAGGGTGAGGCTGCACTGGGCCGTCCAGACGCGGGCGGACGACCTGGACCCCGAGCTCCTGGCTGCCCTCCGTGAGGCCGGGTGCCACGGCATCAAGATCGGCTATGAGTCGGGTGTGGACCGGATCTTGACCGGGCTGCGCAAGGGCACCAACACTCGGGTCCTGCTCCAGACCGCGCGGGAGATCCGCCGGGCGGGGCTGTCCCTGACGGCCTGCTACATGCTGGGCAACCCGGGGGAGACCTTGGAGGACATGGAGGAGACCTTCCGCTTCGCGTGCCGGGTGGGCTCGGACATGATCCAGGTCTCTTTTCACACACCCTACCCCGGGAGCGAGAGCTACGAGCTGCACCGGGACCAGGTCCGGCGCGCCTCCAGGCTGAGCCACTACGACCAGCACGAGGTGCTCCTGTCGGAGGTGGACCGAGACCGACTGGAGAGGGTGCAGCGCAGCTTCTACATGCGCTACTACCTGTCCTTGCCCCGTCTGTGGAGCTACCTGACGCGCCGGGCCATCTACAGGGTGTTCGATCCCAGCGAGTGGAAGCTCCTGTACGAGACCCTCCGCTACCTCGGCCTCCCCACCCGCTACCACGGCCCGAGCGAGTAGCCCTCGAGAGGGCTCACCTCGTTCAGAGGGCAGCAGCCAGCGGCCCCGTGCTCGAACCAGGCGTCTCCTGGAGCCTGGCGGCAAGCTGTCGGTGCTGCTACTTTCTTTGCATGCTCTCACTTATCCGCAGCTTCAAGCGAAGAAGGCTCCGGCGCAAGCCACTCCCTCCCGAATGGGCGGGCATCCTCCAGGAGCGGGTCCCCTTCTACTCGACGCTCACCAGCGAGGACCTGGACGTCTTCCACACCAACCTCAAGCTGTTTGTGTGGGAGAAGATCTTCATTGGCGCCAAGGGGCTCGAGGTGACCGACCTGCACCGGGTCACCATCTCGGCCGCCGCGGTGCGCCTGGTCCAGCACCTCGACCTCTCCTACTTCGACCGCCTGACCGAGATAGTCGTCTACCCCCACGACTACCGCCACCCCGACACTGGCGGAGTCATCCTGGGAGAGGCCCATGGCTGGGGTGTGGTTGTCCTCTCCTGGCCGGCTGTTCTGAGGGGCCTGCAAAACCCGTGTGACGGCTGGGACACCGCCTCCCACGAGTTCGCCCACGTGCTGGACAGGGAGGCTGGCGCCTTCAACGGCACCCCATCCCTGCGCGCCGACGACCACTACCGCGCCTGGGCGGACGTCATGTCCCTGCACTTCGAAAGGCTCAAGGGCGGCTTCGGAAGGGAGCGCCGTGTCATGCGGGACTACGGCGCCACCAACGAGGCGGAGTTCTTCGCCGTGGCCACCGAGGCATTCTTTGAGAGACCGGCCCAGATGAAGCGCCTCACCCCCAGCCTCTACGCAGAGCTACGCCGCTTCTACGGGACAGACCCCGTGTCCACATGCCAGGAGGACTGAGGCGGGGCAGCGGTCATGCTCAGTCGGGGATGCAGCCCTGCATGTCCCAGGTCTGGCACCAGTAGAGGTTGTCGGCACAGGTGCATGGGATATGCCCGCCGTAGACCGAGCCTGCCAGGGTGGAGTAGCTCCCGGGGCAGTGCTGCTCTGGGGATGCGTCCTGCCAGACCACAATGTTGTACTCGGCGCAGGTGCCACAGTTGTTGACAGAGTCCCGCCCGTCGACCGTGCAGACGATGTTTCCGATGGGAGGATCTGGCTCGCTGACGACTGTCCAGCCCTTTGACTCGCAGAGCTCCCGCGCGACCTCGGAGCAGAGCCGCGGCGGCGGGGGCCCCTGGTCGCAGGCGCGCACCTCCACCGTGATGCTGGAGCCGGGTGAAGAGGCCACGCGCACCTTCAGCTCATGCACGCCGGCACCCAGGGCCAGGGTCTTGATGATGTCCGTGACGTTTGGGTTGAAGTCGCTGGGCTTGACGTACTTGATGCCGTTTATCTTGATCCATGCGGCGGCGACTCCGTTATTCGAAACCTTGAGGCACACATCCGTGGCCACGTCCAGCTCGAAGCTGCGAACCTCGGTCACCGGCGCGCACGTGGTGCGATCAAAGGTCTCCGGGCCGAAAACCAGCGGCCCCTCACATGGATCAACGCAAACAGGAGGTGGCTGGGTGCCGTCGGTGCCCGGCACGCCCGCGTCCTGGGAGCAGGAGTCGTCGTCATCCCAGGGACAGCCCGCAAGAACCAGGGCAGAGGCGATCAGAGTGAGCAGAGCAAGCCTGGGAAGTCGCATGATTGCACCCTCGGACATTTGTGGTATGTCTATTTTAGGCTCTTTGCCCATCCAAGATCAAGGGCGTAATTTTTTGTCTTGGGGGCTTCGCATTTTTTGGGAGCAGGCACTTGGGCGCATTTGGCCTGGGATCTATGGGCAGCTCGATGTCACCGCCCCAAAGGAGCGCGATGTCTGGGACTCCCTGGCTCCAACATCCGGGGCCGAACCCAGGTAGTCGGGGGCAGGGGTGGCGTCGTTGAAGTCGTAGCCCATCCAGGTGGCGGTCGCTCCGTCGATGAGTGAGCTTGCAGCACCCAGACACAGCAGCGAGGAGGACCAGCCCGGATCCACTGCCAGGTCGCACAGGTCCGCCGAGGTGTCGGATCCGGAGCAGTAGATCAGGCAGCCTGCCTGGGTGCAGTCGGTGGCGTGATTTGCGTTCACGTTCACCTCGGCCCTGGTCCCCCCGCAGGACGCCGCGCCGGCAATGGCGACGTTGCCGGCCACGAAGAGCCCGGTTGTGGTGGAGTCGCCGAAGACTATGTTGTTTCTGTAGCAGATCTCGGATGCGGCGCTCAAAAACACCCCGCCTCCGCCTCCGGTTATCCTGACGGAGTTGTGGTCGAAGAAGGTCACCTGGTCCACAGTCACCGGGAAGGTGTGGAGCATCACCGCCCAGTCGAAGTAACCGTCAAAGAGGTTCATTGCGAGGGTGTTGCCGTCCTCGGTCACCAGCAGCGCCACTGTGCCCGCCGCGTTTGCGTTTACGAAGCGATTGGCGAGGATCTCGTTCATGTCCGAGTCCACCTCCAGGAGCTGCCCGGGGGCAGTGGCGCTGTTTTCGAACAGGTTTCTCGCGAGGATGTTTCCACCGGCGTCGCTGCCGCCCTGGAGCCGGACCGCTGCGGTGGCCTCGTAAAAGCCCAGGTCCTCGAAGACGTTGTTTCCGGTCACCACGTCGAAGGCCGGGAAGGCCCCGGTGGGGGTGAAGCGAACGGCGACGGACCCAAAGGGCCGGATGAGCACCCCAAAGGGCTGGCCGCCGGTGCAGCTCCCCCCACACTCATCGAAGACGATGGAGCTGCTAAGGGTAAAGGACGCAACCCTGATGGCGATCTCCTGGCGGGCGCCGGTGCCGTAGGCCTCGTCAACCGCTGCCTGGAGCTGGGTGGTGGAGTTGATCAGACCACCGGCGCAGGCGGCCAGGTCGAAGCCCGTGCAGACCGGGTTGCAGGTCAGCACACCGCCGCCGGGGCGGTAGCCCTGATAGAAGCAGGTCTCACCACCCAGGTTCACCCCGTCACACACCTCACCCGCGTCCAGCAACCCGTTCCCACAGGTGCTGGGACCACAGATGGAGGGCTCACCCACGCAGCTCCAGCCCGGCTGCTCGGTGCAGTCGGGCTGACACCCGTCCCCTGCCACCAGGTTACCGTCGTCGCACTCTTCCCAGGCCTCCACGAGGCCGTTGCCGCAGCCCGTGCACCCGGCCGTGTAGATGAAGCTGCAGTCCTGCGCGCAGGCCAGCTCTCCCGGCACCCCCAGCAGGCTCTCGCAGGTCTGGCCACCGAACTCGTCTCCGTCGCAGGCCTCGGAGCCCTCCACGGCGCCGTTTCCGCAGGTGTGGCAGCCCGACACGTCCAGCTCGCATTCCGACGTGCAGGCCAGACTCCCCTGGGGGTGTCCGGTGACCGTGAGGCAGCTCCGCCCGCCGAAGTCCGTGCCATCACAGACCTCACCCGGCCCGACCACCGAGTCGCCACAGCAGGACGATGTATCGATCTGGCAGAGGTTATCGCAGGTCAAGACCCCCGCCCCCAGGCCGAAGTCGGCGCAGGTGAGGCCGCCGAAGGCGACCCCGTCGCAGGCCTCGTCCGCCTCGCGGGCGCCGTTTCCGCACTGGTGACAGCCAGAGATGTCTAGCTGGCAAAGGGGCGTGCACCTCAGCCCCCCCTCGCTCAACCCGGCCACGGTGCCGCAGCTCTGGCCGCCGAAGTCGGTGCCGTCGCAGACCTCGCCAGCCTCTGCGAGACCGTTTCCGCAGCCGCCGATGCACTCGTCGGTGAGGATTGTGCAGGTGGTCGGGTCGCAGCGCAGGTTGCCGCCGTCAAAGGCGAAGTCGGCGCAGGTGATCCCTCCGAAGTCGTCGCTGTCGCACTCCTCGGCGGCCTCGATGGCGCTGTTGCCGCACTCGTAACAGCCAGAGACGTCCAGCAAGCAGTCCGAGGTGCAGCGGACGCTCCCGTCCCTGAGCCCCATTGTGTTCTGGCAGGTGTTGCCCAAAAACTCTGTCTGATCACACTGCTCCAGCGCCTCCAGGACACCGTTTCCGCAGTCCGGCGCCCCCTCCACCAGGCGCAGGTACAGGTCGGTCACCTTCCCCCTGGGAAAAGAGTAGATCGTGGAGCCCTGGCCCACGCCCCGACCGTCGAGCAGGGCCACCACCTGGACCACCAGGTTTCGGTCCGCCCAGCGCTCGGGGAGGATGAGCAGCACGGTGCTCTCCTCGCCGGTGACTGGAGCCCCTGGTGTCTCGGGCACCTCCTGCACACCGATGTCGTCCACCCGGTCGGCAGGGAAGGCCTGGATCACGAACTGGTCCACCTGGCCCAGATCGCGGTAGTCCAGGGTGACCAGCACAGCGGTCCTGCGCTCGGCCTCACAGCCCGCGCCAGGGAGCAGCGCCCCCAACCACACCAGAAGAAGCCATCGGGCGTCCCGGCCAGTCATTGCGCACCCCCCTGGGCAGGCAGACCGCTCCAGTCGATGGTGTTGAGGGTCCCCCTGGGCAGCTTCTGGGGCTCGGAGAGGCCCAGGCCCAGGCCAACCCCCAGAGCCGTGGCGGCCAGGGCCACGGCCACCGAAGTCCAGAACCACCAGCGCTTGTAGATGGGCCTGGAGCCACCCTTGCCCTGCCCCTTCCCCAACCCCAACCTCCTGCTCAGCAGCGCCGAGTGCAGCCGCTTGCAGCGGGCGATGCGCGCCAGCACCATCTTGGCCTTGGGGGAACCGGGGTTGGAGCGCAGGTACTGCCGGAAGAAGTGCACCGCCTTCACGTAGTGCCGGATGCCCTGGTGTGCCTGGCCCAGGTGAAACAGGTAGCCAGGGAGAGGGATCTTCCGGTAGGCGGCGGTCAGCTTCTGGATGGCCTCGCCATACTGACCCAGCGTCAACGCGGTGCGGCCCGCTCGAAAGAGACGGTCGGCCTCCTTGCGCCTGGCCTGCTCCCCGACGAGCCGCGACCTGCAGCGAGCGATGAGCTTGGTGACGAACTTGGCGTCCGGGGTGCCGGGGTTCTCTCGAACAAAGCCGCTGTAGAAGAAGATGGCGGACTTCCAGTCTCCCAGGAAGCGATGGCACTGCCCGATGTTGAAAAGGAACCCGGAGAGAGGCAGCAGCTCGTAGGCTTTCTTGAAGGACATGAGCGCGGCGCGAAACTGCCGCAGCGCGAAGCGCTTGCGGCCGGTCTCGAAATGCGCTCGGGCACGGGCGCGGACCTGAGCGCGCACGTGCCCGCCGGGCTCCTTCCCCGGCGCCGCGAGAGCCAGGCTCCGGCCGCACGGCGCCACGGCCACGAGCAGCGCCAGGGCCGCCACCCGGCACGGACGAGGGCGCAGCGGCGGGTGCCCCCCCCTGGCGAAGGGGCCTGTTGCAAGGTGGTGCCCGCCTCCGGGCCAGCTCCATGTCTCTCGGAAAAACTGCATTTCACTCCCTGAAGGGATTCACTATTCCTTGATCGGAGACCCGCTGCATGGGGCGAGGTGGGGAGGTGCCCATGGCTGCCCCGGAGGGCCTTTCTCTCACCACCCTGGCCAGGGGGCGCATGGCCGGGGGAGCAGGGACCTCCGAGAGCCGCACGGCCCTCCGGCGCCCGGGGGGTGGCTGGGCGACCATGCCAGGCGAGCCGCCGGACCGCCGTGGCGCCAGCGCAAAGAGCTCCACGCGCACCGGGTTCGGATCCCCCTGGCGAACGACTACCATGGCCTCCCGGTGTCCGGGCAGGGTCAGCAGGTACTTCCCCGGCTCCCCCGCACGCACCACCACCGAGACAGGGGTCACCCCCAGCTCCACCCGAGTGCGAAAGTGGAGCACCCTCGCCGCGGGCGGCGTGGAGAGGAGCAGAAAGCGCGTCTCCCTCGGTGAGCCAGGGGTCATCACACCCCCTGCACGCGGACGAGACATCCCCGCCCCTGCTCCACCCACTCCCGCCCCCGCCGAGGCGGCACCCACCCTTTGAGCCGCCGGAGACCGGGCGTCGCCGAGGCTGGCCCGGTAGGCCATCCAGCCCGCCAGCAGGAGGCCGGCCACCGCCACGAGGCCGGCCGCCCAGCCCAGCCATCTCCAAGGATGTGCCTTCTGCCCGGTACGTGCCCTCTGCCCGGAAGGAGCCTCCTCGGCGCCCCCAGGGCCGGCAAGGGGCTCCGCCCCGCTGGAGTCCCCTTCCACATGGGCTCCCTGCAAAGCTCCGACGCTGGCGCCCGCCAAGGGCGCGACCCCCTTCGATGCGCGCCTTGGCGGCCTCCCAAGAGGTGTCACCGGCCGGCCCTTAGAGGAGGCCATGGCCTCCGAAAAGGCGGCCGCCAGGTCGGCGGCGCTCTGGAAGCGCCTGGAGGGATCCACGTGCAGACACCGGAGCACGAGCCGGTCCACTGCCAGGGGAATGGGCTCTGGCGCAGGGACCAACGGTCGCTCCGACGGCGGTGGGGGCTCCAGGGCGCTCAAGGACTCCACCAGCTCATCCACGCTCTCCATGTCGAAGGGCAGCCGTCCGGTGAGCATCTCGTAGATGACCACCCCGAGGGCGTAGATGTCGGCGCGGTGGTCCACCTGGATGCCGTGAATCTGCTCCAGCGGCATGTAGGCGGGGGTGCCCAGGACGCTGCCAGACCAGGTGCGGCGCCGGTTGTCTTCCGTGTCCAGGAACTTGGCGATGCCAAAGTCCAGCAGCTTCACCGTGGGGATATCCTCCCCCTTGTCCATCAGGAAGATATTCTCAGGCTTCATGTCCCTGTGCACGATGCCGAGACCGTGCACCGTCGCCAGCGCGTCGCATATCTGCATCACCACCGCGTAAACCCAGGAGAGCGGGAGAGGGGCGTGCTCGTCGATGTAGTCGCCCAGGTCCTCCCCGTCGAGCAGCTCCATGACGATATAGGGAGGAAAGCTCTCGCCAGCCACCACGTCGGTAATGTCGATAAGGTTTCGGTGCCGCGCCCGGTTGACCGCCAGGGCCTCCTGGAAAAAGCGCGCCACCATGGCCGAGTCCAGATACAGCTCCGGATGCAGCACCTTGATGGCCACGGCTCGCTTCAGAAAGGTGTGCTCCCCTCGAAACACGGCGCCAGCTCCCCCCTCTCCCAGCAGCTCCATGAGCCTGAATGAGCCCAGCTTGTCCCCCACCCGCGGCTTGGCCACCCAGGTCTTCTGAGCCTGGACCCGCCGCAGGTAGCGATCCGCCCTGGGGGTCTGCTGGCTGTCTTCCTTCATCAGCGCCTTTCGGATCCCGCCCATGGGCGAGCCATCGCTCAGGCGCCCCGCGCCACCCCAAGCGCCACAGCCGGCTGCCCGGCCGCGGGGCGCCGACGCCCGCCCTGGGGTCACCTGACTTGCCAACTGTGATAATAACATGAACCCCAAGCTGTCTCTACCGCGGCGGAGGTGATTGGGCTGAAAGTGGCTGGACGCGGGGTGACTCATGGGGCAAGCTGATGGCTGGTTGAGCCCGCGGTGGCGACGAAGGAGCCCAAAACTCCTGCGGGCGGCGGTGCCGTCGGCCATCATGAGGAGATCGCCGTGACCAAGAAGCGCACCACGACTGAGACGAAGAAGCGAGACCTCGTGGCTCAGTGGGCTTTTGACACGAAGCCCATCCTGGGCAGGCTTCACCTGTGGTTGGAGGACGTGGACGTGGTCTGGGCTCGGGGCGAGCCGGTGGAGGAGTTCACCAGGAGGATCTCCTTTTTGGATGGCCGCATGGAGCGCCTGATGGCCATGACCTGCGCGGTCACCGCCCTGGGCACCCAGCTCTTTGGCCGCTTCGGCGAGGGGCTCGGCCAGGACAGGCGCGGAGTCAACCAAGTGAAGAAGGACGCCGACGCCATCTCGGCCTACGCCATGAGCGAGAGCCTCTGGTTCGCCTCGCGGTTCCTCCCGGAGAACCACGCCATCATGGTCTCCATGGGTGAGGGGCTCATGCCCAAGTCGGGTGAGACCCAGGAGATGGGCTCCAACCCGCAGCTCGGCTTCGGGAGGATCTATGCCCGCCCCATGGTGGCCAGGTGGCTGGAGAGGCGGGTGACGCGACTGCTCAACGATGATCAGTACGGCTGGGACCAGTTCTGGAAGGAGCTGAAGCGCTCCAGCATCACCATCTGGGGCGCGGCCATCGACACCCTGGAGAACACCACCCGTTTCGCCGCGGGAGAGCCCACAGGCCCCATGACGGTGCTGCACCTGTTCAACCAGCCGGTGCAGATTGCCCGCCCCTACGAGGGCTACATGGGCACATTGTTCCTGCCCAAGGATGTGGCCACGACAGCAGCCAACCAATCGATCCTCCTGGACTTCTGCACGCCCAGGGCCAAGCTGGTGGAGGCCATCGAGGCCACATACCCAAAGATAGAGAGGAAGAACATTCACGTCTGGACCCTGCGGGGAAGGAACCGCAAGGGCCGGCTGGGGAGCCTCTGGAAGGAGTACCGGGAGCTAGGCGTCCACCTGGTGGAGGACGGCTGGATCCTCCCCTCGGGCATGGAGGCCTTCACCGAGTCCGGGACCTACGCCCCCGTGTACCAGGTGGGCACGTGGCTGGACGAGGACCGCAAGATCCACATGTTCATCGTGGACGGCTACTCGGCCTCCGCCGAGGCGGTCCAGGCAGCCACCGTCGCCCCTCTGCTGGGTGTGGACGGCTCGGTGGTGGTGTTCACCTCCAAGTTCTCGCTGCCCATGGACCTGGAGCAGGAGGTCATGCGCCTCGACACAGGCTCTCCGGGCTTTGCGCGACGGCTCCAGGAGGTGATGGGAATGGAGCTGGATCACGACGTGGTGGAGGAGTACAAGATGATGATCCGGCGGCACCGGGACGCCGGCCTGCCCCACTCCAATCGGGTGCTGCGCGCCGACGACTTCTTCCCGGAGAAGCGCTGGGAGGTGGTGGCCATCTCCGGCTACATGTGCCCCGACCCCTACTCGGGGGCTCCCGGGATAGAGCACGTGAAGGACGCCACCTACCAGACCACCGTCCGCCTGGCGACCCCCAGGGGCGACAAGCGCATCACCTTCACGCTGCGCCTGAAAGAGGACGCCAATGAGAGCCGTCTCGTGTTCAACCCGCTGCTCACCCGCTTCATCTACGGGGAGGACTTCCGGTCACGCCCGGTAAAGATCTCCGACTCCGGGAGGATCCGCAACGAGCTGCAAACCCTCTGCTCCGAGGCGCTGGAGTACGGCGACAACCAGACCATCGAAATCCACTTTGGGCGGATCCCCCCAGATGTCATCTCACTCAGGGACCAGGTGGTCCTGCTGGAGGTGCTCACCTGGTACAAGGAGCACCACCCCCTGTGGTTCCAGTGGCTGAAGATCGTGCCCAGGGGCAGGCAGCAAGGCCAGCGAGGCTGACGACTCCTACCTGGTGAGCCAGGAAGTCTCTGTCTGGCTCACCCCACAAAAGGACGCGGCTGGCAAAGGCTATGCTGGAGCACAGGGCTGCGAGGCGGCAGCCGAGGAGGGGGCCAAGGGGGCCGAGCTACCACTTGTGCTTTTTCTTCTTCTTTTTCTTGCGCCACTTCTTCTTTTTCTTGCCGTACTTTTTGTAGTAGTCGCGCCGCAGCTCGTAGTACCTCTTGTTGCGAAGCCTGTACTCCTTGTCCAGGGCGTTGATGGCGGCGTTTCGGTGCGGAGCCTTGCCCGCCTTGAGCTGGCGCTTGATCTCCT
The DNA here is from genome assembly GCA_024276595.1 of Myxococcota bacterium. Lineage (GTDB taxonomy): Bacteria > Myxococcota_A > Polyangia > HGW-17 > JAJRWW01 > JAJRWW01. The sequence continues at coordinate 2,060 of JAJRWW010000261.1, read as the reverse complement.
TGAACACATCCTTGATGGCGTGCAGCATCTTGAGATCGTTCTTCTTCATCTTGTCGATCTCTTTGTTGGGGGCCTTGACGGCCTCCAGCCTCTTGATCAAGCCCTTGAAGTCCTCCAGGCGCGAGCCGATCTTCTTCTCGTACTTGGCGTGGTCCTTCTTCCGGTAGCTGGTGAGCCACCACTGCATCTTTGAGTAGGCCGAGAACGCCTTGGAAACGATCTTGGCCGAGGCCTTGTCGTACTTCTTTAGCTGCTTCATCTTTTTCTTGTGCGACGCACCGCAGCCAGCGGTCACGCCCCCAAGGGAGAGGGCGAGCAGCAGCACAAGGGGTTTAAATAGCCGAGTCATGGAGCCTCCTTTGTCTTGGCAATCGTCTCGTCCGAAAGCAACATCTCTGTGAGTCAATGGGGAGCACGTTCCTTTTTGAAAATCAACCCAAAACCTGTGCCTGGCGGGCCGCTGTCCAGGGGCTTCAGTGGGCCTCGAGCCAATCGGTGCCCACCCCCACGTCCACCTTGAGGGGGACGTCCAGGTCCCAGGCCTGCTCCATCTCTGCGGCCATGGCGCTGGCGACCTCCTGCGCACGCTCCCGGGGGGCCTCGAAGACCAGCTCGTCGTGGACGGTGAGGAGCATGCTCACGTCCGGGAGGTAGCGCTCCAGCCGGTCCTGGCAGCGGAGCATGGCCAGCTTGATGATGTCGGCAGCGCTGCCCTGGATGGGTGTGTTGCGAGCCATTCGCTCGGCGGAAGCGCGCGTGTTCCTGTTGTGGCTGCCAAGCTCGGGCAATGGCCTCCTTCGCCCCAGGAGAGTGGTGACCTGCCCCGTCCTGACCGCCTCCTCGATCACCCGGTCCATGTAGCGGGCCACCCCCTCGTAGCGGGCGAAGTAGCTGTCGATGTACCCCTGGGCCACAGCGCGGCTCACCTTGAGCTGCTTGGAGAGGCCAAAGGCGCTCTGTCCGTAGATGACCCCGAAGTTCACCGCCTTGGCCACCCGGCGCTGCTCCCGATCCACGGTGTCGGGAAAGACGCCAAAGACCTCTGCCGCCGTGCGCGAGTGAATGTCCTCACCACGGCGGAAGGCCTCCGCAAGCACCGGATCCCCGGACAGGTGCGCCAGAACCCGAAGCTCGATCTGGGAGTAGTCCGCCGACACCAGCACCCGCCCCGGGGGGGCCACAAAGGCCCGGCGGATCTCCCTGCCCAGGTCCGTGCGGATGGGAATGTTCTGCAGGTTCGGATCCGAGGATGAGAGCCTCCCCGTCGCAGCCACCGCCTGGTTGTAGGATGTGTGAATGCGCCCCTCGGAATCGGCCAGCAGGGGCAGGGCGTCCACGTAGGTCCCCTTGAGCTTTTGGATCTGGCGATACTCGTGGATCCGGGCGGCCACCGGGTGCTTGTCCGCAAGCTGCTCCAGGACCTGGGCGTCGGTGGAGAAGCCGGTCTTGGTCTTTCGCAAGGGCGAAAGGCCCAGGTGGTCGAACAGGAGAACCTGGAGCTGCTTTGGGGAGTTGAGGTTCACCGACATGCCCCCCAGCTCCGCCACCTGCCGCTCCAGCTCTGCCAGCCGCTCGCCCATCCGGTCCGAGAGCCCGCTCAGCCTCTCGGAGTCCAGCCCGATGCCTGCCAGCTCCATTATCGCCAGCACCCGGGCCAGGGGCACCTCCACCTCCCACATGAGCCGCCGAAGGGCCTCATCCTCCAGGCGCGACTCCAGCAGCTCCGCAATCAGGAAGGTTGCCTCCGCGTCCTCGGCGGCATACCGGGTGGCCAGGGGGATCTCCACCTCATCGAAGCTCCGAGCGGACTTGCCCGCGCCGCAGACCTCCTTGAAGGAGATCATCCGGTGTCCCAGCTCCCGCTGGGCCAGGGCATCCAGCCCGTGGCTGCTCGCGGAGGGATCTATGAGGTACGAGGCTATCATGGGGTCACAACCCACGCCCCCCAAGGCGATCCGATTACGCAGGAAGATCGCGTACTCGTACTTGTGGTTCTGCATGTGCTTTCGGGGACCGTCCCCCTCCAGCAGGGGCCGCAGCAGGTGGAGCACCTGGTCCCT
>JAJRWW010000260.1 GCA_024276595.1 Myxococcota bacterium | reverse complement strand
GGATGGGCTGGGGAGCTGCACGTCCAGCCGCTCATCGGAGCTCACCGAGATGACCCCCAGGCCGCTGTCAAGGGCTGTGCGGCGGATCTGCCGGGTCTCCTCCAGCTCCCCTGCCAGGAAGGAGTAGTGGGCTCCCTGCCGGAAGGTCAAGGCGCGCCCCATGCCGGCCAGGTAGTCGGAGTCCTCTCCGCAGGCCACGCCCGCCACAACCAGCTCCCCGTCGCGCAGGGCCAGCAGGTCCGGGTACCACCCACCTATGGAGATGTGGTGGCCAGGGGCGCGGAGCTTGCCCATGGTGTGGGTGCCCTTGGTGTGCACCCAGGCCGTGCCGTGCTCGTCCCGTAAATGGGCGGCCACTATCTCCAGAACACGCTCGCTCTTCATTACCGACCCCGCGCCGGAAGATGCTGTTATACCACGCAAACATCCCAAGATCTCCCTGGGCGCCCCGTGGCCGCGAGCAGCGCTCCCGGTCACTGCATGTGTACTTAACAGGATGTGGCCGAAAGATGCAACATGCCAGGCCCGAGCATGGAGCACCCTGCCCGAGCATGGAGCACCCTGCCCGAGCATGGAGCCATGCCCGTTTTTTTGCCTCCTGGGGGAGGCTGGGCGATAGTCGATGGCAGGAGCCTGGAGGCGCGAGGTCTCCACCGAGGTGAGAAATGCTCAATCCCAAGTCCATGTCGTCAACCTGGCCACTTCTCGTGGCTCTAAGCCTCGCGGCTCCCCTTCCGGCGGGAGGCTGCTCATCTGACTCGAAGGGCCGCGAGCGGAGCACCCAGGAAGGGCTCCTCTCCTACGGCGACAGGACCGTCCCAGGGGTTCGCCACGCGGCCCACCCGGGCCTCGAAGCGCCTCCGGTGGCCCCGGACGGCTCGAGCGCCACGACGAAAGAGCCTGCTGCCCGGTCCCCTCGGACCTGCGACGAGGAAGCGCTGGCGCTGGAGGCAAAAAAGGAGCTGGACGAGATGCTCGCCGAGGCCAGAGCCGGCGCAGACCGCCCGCTGCCGCCACCTCGACCCGAGCACGTGGACGGGAGGGGCCTCGGCATGTACCTGGCCGCCCTGGGCCGCAGAAAGCCGGGCCTCCCTGCCAGCGCCCGCTCCCTGCGCGCAATCAGGAACACCCGCATCCGCTTCGCGCCCGACCACAAGGCCGACGAGGTGGGGATGCTGGGTCGCCACAGCCGTATCTCGACGTACGGCTTTGTCTCCAGGCGCGGCTGCCGCTCGGGCTGGATGGCCCTCGGCCCCCACGCCTTCCTTTGCGCCAGCTCCCTGCGGGCCGACCGCCGCCCGCCCGAGCTGCTCCAGCTCCCCCGCATGAAGAGGGGGCGGATAACCCCCGGGGTCTACGGCTATATCCGACGCGGCGGGGCGCCTGCCTACGCCAGCCGCGGCGACGCCAAGACCGAGACCATCGCCCGCCGGCTCCCAGGGGGCTTCTTCATCCGCTTCGGGAGGTTCACGAGGATCGGCAGCCGCAACTTCTGGAAGACCACCAAGGGGCTGTACGTGCCCGTGGATCGCATCGCAAGGCACGTCCCCTCCAGGTACCACGGCTACCTCCTCGAGCGAGACGGGCTGAAGCTTCCAGTGGCCCTGGTGCGCCGAAAGGGCCCTGGGGGCCGGGGCGTGCCCATCTACCACGCCCCGGGCTCCCGGCTGGTGGTGGGTCGCCTGAAGCGCTACACCGCCGTGTCAGTGCTCGGAACGACCGTGGCCCGCGCCCACGCCAGGACGGGGAGCCGCGCAAGGGGCCGAGGTCGCGCCCGCTTCTACCGCGTCGGTCGCTGCCAGTGGATCCGCGCCAGGGCGACGCGGCTGGTTCACCAGGAGCCGCCGCCGCCCGGTGTCCGCGCGGGCGAGCGCTGGATCGACGTGGACCTCTCCACCCAGACCCTGGTGGCCTACGAGGGCGCGCGGCCTGTCTTCATCACCCTGGTCTCCACCGGGAAGAAGAGGCACGAGACGCGGCACGGGATCTTTCGCGTCTACTGGAAGATCGCCGAGGTGGACATGGCCAACGAGGCCGGCTCCTCCGAGGAGTACCTGGCCGAGTCCGTGCCCTGGTCCATGTTCTTTTGGAAGGGACAGGCCCTCCACTGCGCCTACTGGCACGACGACTTCGGCCGGGTCAAGAGCCACGGCTGCATCAACCTCTCCCCCCTGGACGCCCGCTTCCTCTTCGAGTGGAGCCGCCCGGCGCTTCCTCGGGGCTGGCTCTACTCCTGGCACGGAAAGATCTTCCCAGGGACCACGGTGCGGATCCGCCGCCGCAGGGGCGAGCGGCCCAGGCTCCTGGGGTTGGCACGGAGGTTCGCCCCCGCGGCGGAGGTGGCAGCCAGGGACAGGGCCTTCCAGGCTCGCGTACGCAGCGAGACCATCAGGCTCCTCGGAGGAGACCCGGAGCAAGCTCCCAGCAGGGCGCCCGGATCGCCCTCTTCATCCCCTGCGCCCGACATGGCGGGTGCCCGCCGGCTGGCAGGCGACCGAAGGCCACGCTCCGTTGCGAGGCGCGGCGTCGCGCCCTCGCCAGGGCGCCCTGCCCCTGCCGCTGCTTCGACCGCCAGCCGCCGAGCCAGGGGTCGAAGGCGCTCGGGGCGAGCCGCCGGCATATCTCGACGCCACAGCGGAGGTCTCGTTCCGGTCAGGCCTGCCCCGCCACCGCCGCCCCGGCGGTAGCCTCGACAGGTCCCAGCCCTGCGGCACCGCTGTGCCCCGAGAAGAGGCCAGCGAGGTCACGCACACCTGGAGCCCGCGCCAACCCTTCGCTCAGTCGCGGATCACCTGCACCAGATCCGACACTGACACGGGCTTGGGGAGGACATCCGAGACGCCCAGCTCCTTCAGGAAGGCGCTCTCCAGCCGGTCGACCCTCGGGCTCAGAACAACCACCTGCACACCCACCAGGAGGCTCTCCTGGTGCAGCAGCGCGCAGAGCTCCAGCGCGTTGAGGCCCGGGGCGTTGGCGTCCAGAATCAGCAGCTCGGGACGCATCTCACGAACGAACTCGAGCCCCGTGTCCCCGTCGCCCACAGTGAGCACCGTTGCGGCCGGATGGGCCATGTGCACCGCTCGCACGGTGGAGACCGCTGCCTTGACGTCCTGCTCCACGACGAGCGCCGTCAGCTCTCCATCACGAAACTGCACGGACAGTCCCGCGCCGCGAGCGTCTTGAAGGGCGCGCCTGAAGGCCTCACAGGTTGGGTAGCGATCCTCCGGAGCCTTTGCCATGGCCTTGCGGATGACATCATCGATGGCCGGAGGCATGTCCGGGCGAAGACGAGATGCGCTGGGCACAGGAGAGGTTGCGTGCATCCCCAGGAGGGTCATCGTGTCGTCGTGGTCAAAGGGAACCTCCCCGGTGAGCAGCTCGTACAGCACAATCCCCAGGGAGTAGATATCACAGGAATGCGCCAGCTCCGGCGGCACCGGCCGCGAATCGAAGCGCTCCGGGGCGATGTAGACCGGCGTCCCGTACACCGCCACCTCCTGGCTCTCGTCGTCGGTGATCATTCCCACGAGGCCGAAGTCGGCCAGGGCCACCCGGTAGGACGATGTGATCATGACGTTCGCCGGCTTCACGTCCCGGTGCACGATGCCCTGGGCATGAATGGCCCCCAGCCCACGGCACACCTGTGACAGCAGCCCGATGACCTCGTCCAGGTGCACCGCCTCCTGCATGACGATTCGCCGGTCGATGTACTCCGCAAGGGACTCGCCGTCCAAGAACTCCATCACGAAGTAGGGGACACCCTCGTGCTTGCCAAAGGAGTAGATCTTCACCACGTTGGGATGGTCCACGAGGGCCATGGACTCCGCCTCCGACCGAAAGCGTGCCACCACCTCGTCACCCCGGTGACGCGCCGACAGCGCCTTCACCGCCACGCTCCTTTTGAGGTTCACGTCCCTGGCCAAGAACACCTCGCCCATGGCACCCAGGCCCACCCGCTGCTGGATCTCGAACTTCCCCTCCAGCACCGTCCCAGGAGAAAAAATGGCCCCCCCGGCGCCCCGCCCTGCCACCACCGACTGACCGTGAGCAGGGTCGGCGCCAGCCGCCACACCCGGGCCACGGTCCTGTTGCAGGCCCCCAGAGCCGGCCCCCTCCAGGCCCAGGGGCGCGCCTCCCTCCTCCAGCAGATCCAGCTCTCCGGTGTCCATCTCGTGGCGGCGGGGCCACTGGGTGCCCGATGGCGCCGCCACCTCGATCAGGGGCTCGCTCAACCGCTCCCGCTCCCGCTCC
>JAJRWW010000259.1 GCA_024276595.1 Myxococcota bacterium | reverse complement strand
TGGCATGTGGGCTTGCCGCACTTTCGCCGGATGGTGACGAAGGAGCCCCGGCGCATGGGGCCTCGCTCGGCCAGGATCTGGTTCACGTAGGCTTCCCTGGACGCATGAGGGATCCAGTGTTGTCAAAAAAAACCGCCTGAAACGACATGGCGCCGAAAAAAGTCCACAGGTTGCGAAAAAGGCGGTGAGCCTCTCCGGGGTGGCCCCTGGGGTCGCGGACCTGAGCCAATGCCCTTACTCCCTGCCTACCGCTACGCGCTCCACCTTACGGGCTTGGCGTCGAAGGCCCGTCGGGCGTGGGGCCGGCGGAAGTGGGCCGGCGCCCCTCCCCCAGTGTCTGAACCACAGAGGCCGGAAAGGGGCGAGCTGCTCAGCCGTTGATGGCCGGGCGTCGGAGGAGCTGGAACCAGACCCGGTAGCTGCGCATCTTGTCCCGCTGCTCCTTCATGGCGCGACGGCGGCAGGTGGAGAGCTCGGCGCTGCCCAGAGGAGCGCCCCAGCGGATCTCGATGCAGTCGTTGGGGTTGTAGGCCATGCGGAGGGCATCTCTGCGCTCGATGACCTGGGCCAGGGTGAGGGTCTTGACCGTGCGGTCGGAGCGGACGTAGCTGATCGTGAGCGTCTCAAGCAGGGCGTCCCCCACCCGCTGCAGCTCGGACAGGAGGCGAGCGTCGCTCCAGCCCGGGGGGATGCGGTAGAGGTGCCTGCGCCGGAGCACCTCCTGGGGGAAGCGGAGCACGTCCCGGATCGCCATGAGCAGGCGCAGGTCGCGGGCAGGGGTGGAGAAGCGCTCCCAGGTGCCGGTGGTCTCGAAGATCGCCGGTCCCCTGGGGATCTGCACCGGGCGCCACTGGTTGCGCTCCATGAAGGCTACGCCCAGGGCGACCGCCTTCACCCGCTCCAGGAGGGCCTCGTGCAGGGCGCGGATCTTGCTCGCGTAGACCTGGCGCGGGCGCAGCGGGTAGGGGTTGAGCGCCTCCTGGACCCTGTCGTAGAACGCTCTGCTTGTGGCCAGCGAGGTCTGCTCCAGGGAGAAGTCGCCGTGGCGGGCCAGGATCTCGGCGTTGGAGAGATGGCGGATCCGTCCGCCCTCGAAGACCACCGGCCGGAAGGCCTTGAAGCCGCCGGTCTTGTAGCGGTGGTTGTAGACGAAGGTGCCCCTGGAGAAGCGCTTGCGGGAAACTGTCCGGTCCGGGTGCCCATCGATCCCAAAGAGCAGACCGAGCTGCTGCGAGGTGCCCGGGCGCTGCTGGGATACCACGAACACGTGGCCAGCCGGATCCACGAAGATCCGCCCGGGTCGCAGGGAGCTCCGGGTCAGGGCCACCGGGTAGAAGTCAGAGGAGTCGTCCGAGGCGAGGGTGCGGGTGGTGCCCGAGTGAACGGCCCAGCCCACCCACTCCCTGACAAAGGCGTTGAAGCGTCGCACCGGGTTGTAGATGTTGCCGTACCTGGTGACCAGGTTGCTGCGCGCCTGGGGGCATTGGGGACCGGTCACGGCGTTGCCCCTGGTGCAGCGCTGGAACATGAAGGGGAGCCCCAGCTTCCAGGCGAAGTAGGCCCTCAGGAAGTAGGGGGTGTCGGCGCAGTCGGGGGTGAGGATGACCTTCACGCCGGAGGAGGAGTCCTCGGCGCGCCCCAGGGCGTTGTGCAGCCAGTTCCGGCTGGGGTCTCTCGTGGCCTGGTGGAGGGGGAACCAGCTCCCCACTCCGCCAGCGGGCACGAAGAACAGGCGGCCTATCCACGCGCTGTAGAGGCGCTCCATCCACTGGTCCCAGGCTCTCGTGACGGGCCAGACCTCGGCGTAGTCCGCGCCGGGAGGCGGTGAGGAGCGGGCGTCGAGGATCCGTATCCGGGCGCAGGCCGTGGTGCGGCCCGTGCGGCGGTGGGTGAGCCGGATCCTGAGGAGCCCTGGCCGCACGGCGGTGGCGCGCGCCACGAGCGAGGCGGGAGGGCCGAGAAAGCGGCGGCCCCTGGAGAGGGCGAGGGGGCCCTTGCCCAGGTGTGCGGAGAGCCGTCCCAGGTGAGCGCCCTTCTCCGAGAGGGCGACGAGGCGCAGGGTGTCGCCGGCCCTGGGACGCAGGGGAAAGACGAAGATCCTCGCGGAGGCGTGGGTGGGGCACGGACCCGGTCCGAGCCGCGTCCTCCTTTGCTCGCCTGCCCGGGCCCGGAGGAGGGCGGCGCGGTCCTGAGCAGCCAGCCAACCCCTGGCCACAAGCAGCCCATCCAGGCTGGCCGGCAGGGGCGAAAGGGATGCGCTGGCGGTGGCTCCGGGAGAGACGGATCGGCCCATGGGGCACGTGGCATCGGGGGAGGGGGAGAGGAGCAGCGCGCATAGGGCCAGCAGGGCCGGGAGGAGGCCGCAACGGTGGGGGCGCCGGGCAGGGGAAAGGCGCCTCCAGGGGGGAGGCTGTGAGCTCGGGCGAGCAGGTTGTTTTTGCGTGCCAGGCATGTAACCGGTAATACGGTCATGTCCATGGCTATCTCCCCGCGGACAATGGAGATGCAGGATGAATCACAAGTAATTGTGAGGCAGTGGGAGTGGTTGGGCGATGGGCTGGTGCCCCCGGCGAAAGGCATTCAACGAGCGGCGCGGACCACTGTGAGCTCCACGGAGCATCCCTCCACCTGCTGGCTGACGATCACCACCACCGCGCGCTTCCCCTTCAGGAGGGTCGCGGAGACGGAGCGCCCCCCTGCCGACGGCGAGGCTGGGCTCGCCTTTGCGGGGGAGGCGTAGCCGCGACCGAGCAGGATCTTGCGGATCTCGCCCAGGAGCTGGCGCGGGGAGCTGCAGCGCCTGTCGAGGCCAAAGCTCCAGACCGTCTCCGACCGCTTCACCCCCAGCACGGGCTCCTTTGCAGGCCACAGCACCAGGTCCCTGGGGAGGGCGACGACGTTTGCGCTCACGGCGGGCCGAGCCCGGGGCGAGGGGCGTGTCGCTGGCGAGGTCCCGGGAGATGGACGTCGCCGCCGGTCGGGCGCGAGCTCGGCGTAGGCCAGGATCATCCGGACTCGAGATGTGTCTCCTAGCTCGTCCACGTGGTAGGTGAGCCTCCGCTGGGCGTCCACGGTCTTGCCGTCCGAAAGCACGCGCGCTGTCCACCCGCGGCCCTGGAGCCTGCGTGCCTCTGCCTTGGCTGCGTCCGCGTCCAGGGTCTTGCTGAGGTGCTTTTTCGCCTCGATGGTGGAGGCGGCGCCTCCGCCCAGGGCTGTCCAGCCCTTGCGGCGGAGTGCGGCCAGCAGCGCCTTGCGCAGGGCGCCGGCCTGCGCCCGGGCGGAGCCTCGGATCTCGGCGCGTCCCCCGGGAGCCTCGAAGATGGGCCCCCGCCAGGTGATCTTGCCCTCGAGGGTGGGGACATCCTCCGGCACCGGCGGCACCAGCGGAGGAGCTGCCTTGCGAACGCGACGCTCGAAGCCGATGGAGACGACGCCCTTGGGAGAGCCCTTGATCCTGCCCGTGAGCTGGAACATCCCCCTCCGGGCAGAGATGCCCCAGAGGCCCTCGGCGACCTTCTGGATCCGGAGGTCGGTCCAGCCGTCCATGGGCAGGCGCCGACGGTAGTAGGTCACCGCCTGGGAGAGGGGCATGCGCGCCTCGATCTCCAGCAGGAAGCGCTCCCCTTTGGATGTGGAGGCCACCACCTTGCCCCTGGGGATGATCGGAATCCCGGCGCGGTGGTCGATGGAGCCTCGCTCCTTCTTCTCGGAAGAGGAGCGGTTGCAGCCCCCCCCCAAGCTGAGGGCGGCAAGCCCCAGTACCAGAAAAAGCTGCGCTTTCATCACCGCCTCCTCCTCGCGGTGGAGCTCAGGTCAACGGGGGATCGACCTCTCCATCGCCGTCCTCTGGGCCCAGGTCCCTGGCCTCCACGTGGACACGGGCATCTTTGCCGCCCTCGCCGTTTGCGTCACTCCCGCCTCCCGCGCCGTCGCCATCCTCCCCGCCGTTCCCGTCGTCCTCGTCGGTCTCCTTTACGGTGGCCACCGAGACGACCCTGTCGGTCCTGGGCAGCTTGAACAGGGTCACCCCCTGGGTGTTACGGCCAACGACCGAGATCTCCCCAACGGGAAGTCGGATGAGCTTGCCCTGCACGGTCACCAAGAGAATGTGGTCGTCCGGCTCCACCAGGCGGAGGTCCACCACCTTGCCGTTTCGCTCGGTGGTCTTGATGGTGATGACCCCGAGGCCGCCCCGTCTCTTGCCGGGGTACTCGGCTATCTCGGTGCACTTGCCAAAGCCGTGCTCGCACACGGTCAGCACCAGCGCCTCGCTGCCTTCAGCCACGACCTCCATGCCCACGACCTCGTCTCCCTCCCGCAGGGAGATTCCCTTGACGCCCCGGGCGGTGCGGCCCATGGCGCGCACCTGCTCCTCGGGGAAGCGGATGGACTGGCCGTTTCTGGTGCCCAGGAGCACGTCCTGGTTGCCGTCGGTGATGCGCGCGTTGATGAGGGAGTCTCCCTCCACGAAGTCGATGGCGATGATGCCGGAGGGGCGGACGTTGGCAAAGGCCATGAGGTCGGTCTTTTTCACCTTGCCCAGGCGAGTGGCCATGAGTACGAAGCTCCCGTCCACGAACTCGGGCACCGCCCGGATGCAGAGGACCTTCTCCTCCTGCTGCAGGTCCAGCACGTTCACCAGAGCCTTGCCGCGGGAGGTGGGCCCCCCTATGGGGATCTCCCAGGTCTTCTTCAGGTACACACGGCCCCTGTCGGTGAACATGAGGATCGGTCTGTGGCTGGTGGACACGAAGACGTCTGTGATGACGTCCTCCTCCTTGAGCCCTGCGCCCCTGCGCCCCTTGCCGCCCCTCCCCTGGGCGCGGTACTCCGCGAGGGGGGTGCGCTTGATGTAGCCGGAGTGAGTCATGGTGATGACCATGTCCTCGTCCGCGATTAGGTCCTCCATGGCGAGGTCGCCGGAGGCGTCCAGGATCTCGGTCCTGCGCTCGTCGGCGTAGGCGTCGCGGATGGCCTGGAGCTCGGCCACGATGAGCTGCATGAGCAGCTCGTCATCCGCCAAGATGGCCTCCAGCCGATCGATCTCTTCGGCCAGCTCCGCGTACTCGCCCTCGAGCTTCTCTCGCTGCAGCCCGGTGAGGCGCTGCAGCCGCATCTCCAGGATGGCCTGGGTCTGGCGTGCGCTGAGCCTGTAGGGAGCGTTGGCCTCGGCGGCGGCCACCTCCTCCTCCGGCCGACCGGCGCGACGGAGGAAGGCGCCCAGGCCGGAGAGCTCCATGGAGCGGAGGCGAGCGGTGGCCTCTGCCGTGTCCGCCGAGGAGCGGATGGTCTGGATCACCAGGTCGATGGCCTCGATGGCCACGCCCAGGCCCTCGACGATCTCCTGGCGGTCCTTGGCCTGCCTGAGCTCGAACTCGCAGCGGCGCACCACCACCTCCCGGCGGTGGCCGATGAAGCTCGCCAGGCAGTCTCGTAGGGTGAGGGTGCGGGGCTCTCCGCCCACGATGGCGATCATGTTCACGCCAAAGTTGGTCTGCAGGGGGGTCTGCTTGTAGAGCTGGTTGAGCACCACCTCGTCCACCGCGTCTCTTTTCAGGGTGACGACGATGCGCATCCCCTGGCGGTCTGACTCGTCCCGGATGTCTGCGATCCCCTCGATGGCCTTGTCCTTGACCAGCTCGGCGATCTTCTCCAGGAGACGGGACTTGTTCACCTGGAAGGGGATCTCGTCGATGACGATGAGCCGGCGCCCGGACCTGGTCTCCTCGAAGGAGGCTCGCCCACGCATGACCACCGAGCCGCGCCCGGTCTCGTAGGCGCTGTAGATGCCTGAGCGCCCGTAGATGATCCCCCCGGTGGGGAAGTCCGGGCCGGGCACGAGCTGGAGGAGCTCTGGTCCGGAGATGTCGGGGTTGCGGATCATGGCGATGGTGGCGTCGATCACCTCGCCCAGGTTGTGGGGGGGGATGTTGGTGGCCATGCCCACCGCGATGCCCGAGGTGCCGTTGACCAGAAGGTTGGGCACCCTGGTGGGGAGCACCAGGGGCTCCAGCTCCTTCTCGTCGTAGTTGGGGCCGAAGGGGACGGTCTCCTTCTCGATGTCCGCCAGCAGCTCGCTGGCCAGATGGCTCATGCGGACCTCGGTGTACCGCATGGCCGCGGGAGGGTCGCCGTCCACGGAGCCGAAGTTCCCCTGGCCATCCGCCAGCAGGTACCGGAGGCTGAAGGGCTGCGCCATGCGCACCAGGGCGTCGTAGATGGCCTGGTCCCCGTGCGGGTGGAAGCGGCCCATGGTGTCGCCGACCACGCGGGCGGACTTCTTGTAGGACTGGTTCCAGTGGTTCTTCAGGATGTGCATCGTGTACAGGATGCGACGATGCACGGGCTTGAGCCCGTCCCTCACGTCCGGCAGGGCGCGAGAGGTGATCACGCTCATGGCGTAGTCCAAAAAGGAGCTCTTCATCTCCTCTTCGACGTTGATGGAGAGTACTGTCGGGGGTGTTTCCATTGGCCGACCTGACGACGGGAAAGAGGGTGCCGCAAAGGGGGTTTGTCACAGGTGCAGACAGTGTCCCCCAGAACCGGTCCAATATCAAGAGAATTATTTGCTTTTGCCCGAAAAAACAGGTGCGTTTTCAGGGGGTTGGCGCGGGCCGTGGGGATGTCGTCCTGGAGGGGGGATGGGGCGGCCCAGGGGGGCAGTCAAGGTGGCTGGCTCCCTCCGGCTCAGCGTAGTACAGAGGGGATCCCGTGGCCTATGGCCGTGCCCAGAAAATGCCGGTAGTCCCTGTTGGCGTTGGGGTTGTCAAAGACCACGTAGTGCCCGTCTGCGCTCCCCCAGGCGAGGTACTGCAGCAGCAGCCCGGTCACCTGGCCTCCGGCGAGGTTGCCCGAGGCGGGGCGCGCCAGGGGGGTGGTCTGCCCTCCGAGGAGGAGGCTTGGCAGGGGCTCCAGCCAGGGAGTGACCAGCTCCAGGCCGGCCGCCACGGCCAGCCCCTCTGTGAGCACCGGCGGCGTGTAGCTGTCGTACCAGCCCTGGGAGAGGAATATGTGCTTTGGGGGGGCTCCATCCCATGGCTCCGAGATGAAGTATCGCCCGTAGTTCAGCGGGTCCGCGGGCTCGATGAAGAGCTGGATGAGGCTGAGGACAGGGTTGTCCGGGGTGAGGGGATCGCTCTCACCCAACAGCAGCGCCATCAGCTCCGGGATGTTCACCGGTGAGACCTTGGAAAGAAGGGAGAGGATCATGTTCCCTCCGGCGCCCGAGAGCACGGCCGACTTGACCTTGGGCTCCACCGCCAGAAAGGGGGGGCCGGTGAGGCCACCCTGGGAATGGCCGAAGAAGTGGATCTGCTCCGGGTCGAACCTGATGGGCTGCCCGGTGCCAGGCGCGCTGGGCACGTTCATGGCCTCCACCAGGCGGACGAGCTGGAAGTTGTCCAGGGCGCCCTGGCGGACATTGTCTCGACCGGCGATGGGGTTTTGGAAGTTGAAGAAGTTCACCTCGGGGTTGCAGGTGGGGGCCGTGCAGCGGGTGCCGTGGAGCACCTGGTCTATTCCGATGACCGCTGCCCTGGCGAGGACCTCTCCGCCCTCGTAGATGGTCGCCAGGTCCTGGGCCACCCCATTGTTGATAAAGGTGCGGTAGCTTCCTCCGGTGCCGTGGGCGTACAGGACCACGGGCCATCCCCCTGCGGGCATCTCCCCCGCCGGCACCGAGATGGCGAAGCGGATGGGCTCTGTGCGCGCGAGCACCGGGTCTCCCTGGGCGTCGAGCACGAAGCCCCCGCCGGTCATGGAGTAGGGGGGGTCTCCGTGCTGGTACACCGGCCCTTCGTAGGTGCCCTCGTACACATGGTAGCCCGGTCCGTCGCCGGTGTAGTGCAGGTCCTCGGGAGCGGCCGGGGGTGGGTCCATGTCCCGGTACACCGCCTCTCGCAGGCGCGCCATGGTCCCCACCATGGCCTGGGTGGTGATCACGGCGGCGTTCAGCAGGTCCGCCGCCATGATGCCCTGGTGGGCCAAGAAGAGACGCAGGGGGGCGTAGGCGGCCCAGGCCGCCTCCAGGGCTGGATCCTCTGGCTGGGAGTCGCTCATCACCGCCGTGAAGTCCAGGTCCTTGCGCAGGGGCAACCCCCTCACATCGCGCAGGTGGCGACCCAGCACCGCCGCGTAGGTGGTGCCCTCCCGCATGGGGAAGCCGGCCGCGGGCCGGAGCACGAGGCTGTTGGGGCCGATGGTCTTGCCCTCCTCTGCTCTGAAGGTCACGTGAACCGGGATCCTGGTGGCGTAGTCGGGGGAGCCGGGATCGATGCACACCAGGTACGCGGTCGCCTCCGGCTCCAGGCTGTCGGCCGCGGTGGCCGGGAGGCTGGATGCGTCCAGGGCGGCGGAGAAGCGGAAAAAGACAGCGGCGTTGGTGCCCCAGCCGTGCACCTCCGACTCGAACAGGTCCAGGTACTGGGACACCAGGGTGGAGCTGGCCGGGAAATGCTCCAGGTTCAGAGCTCCGTCGCCACGGAGGCGGATGTCGTTGGGCCAGGGGAGCGTGAAGAAGTCGGCCTCCACCCCCTCTCGGGGCACCATGAAGTAGGCCGTCGTGGTGGAGGCAGGCTCTGGGGGAGAGGCGCAGGCCAGCAGGATTGTCGCCAGGAGGCCGAGCAGCCAGGGGCGGGCGGCCCCATCGAGGCCAGCGGCGGCTGTGCCGGCGCGGCGGAGGGACGTCCCAAGAGCGCGTCTGCTCGTGGCTGAGGGATTCGCCCTGTGAGAGAGCATGTGGGGCTTGGCGGTGCGGCTGGCCATGGCGCCTCCTGTGCGGTTGCAGCCGCGAGGGATTATACTTCGGCCTGTGCGCTGGAGGGGGCTAAAAACCCACCCCAGCGGTGAGCTGGCCCCGCCAGGACGGTCCGCCCCCCTTTTTCATCTCTCCCGGGTAGACGTCCAGGAGGAGGCCCACCCGGACCATGGAGATGTGCAGGGCCGCTCCAAGGCGTATGGCCGGGCGCACATGGGGAACGAGGTCCACCTCCAGCCCCAGCTCGAAGTGCCCCCCCATCTCGGCGGAGTGCGGCGCGTAGGGCAAAAAGAGCTGGTAGCTGAGCGCCAGGCCAAAGCGCTCCCTGGCGTCTGTCTCCGCCGAGAGGCTCACGAGGTCCTTGCGCCTCCGGAGCATGATTGATGCGCCCGCCCGCAGGAGCGGCTCCCCTCCCCGGTGAGTGAACGCAAGCCCCACACCCACAAAGAGCCCCCAGGGCCGTCGTCGGCGCTCGGCCATGGACCAGCGCAGCACCTTCAAGCCCGAGCTCACCCGGCCGGAGCAGCGCTGGAGCGCGCGGGGTCCGCGCTCGCTCTTGCAGGCAAGCCCGGTGTTGGAGCCCAGCTCGAGGCCCGTGGGCAGGGTGATGGTCACCTCGATCTTGCTGCCCCTGCGCGGCCGCCTGGCCCAGGGATCCACCAGGAGCAGCTCGTGGTGGTGCACGAAGTGATCCCTGCGGCGGGTGCCCACGAAGGAGACCTCGGGCTGGGTCCGGGCTCTGCGGAAGCGGTCGTAGCCGCCCACGCTGTTGGTGATCAGGGTGATGGTGACTCGCCCCCTGGCCGGGAGGCGCACCAGGACCAGGTGTACACGCAGGCGGCGCCAGGGCCGGGAGCCGGGGAGCTCGTAGCTATCTCCCGTGGACGGGTCCACACCCAGGCCGGTGGCAACCAGGCGCCGACGTCGGGGCGGTGAGGGGCCGGTTCGCACCTGGACCGGGATCCCGTCCACCTCTGCCAGGGGCGCCATGCGCGGGGAGATCACCCGCAGGGCCAAGGTGGTGGCGTCCCCGGCATTTCGGACCACGAAGTCGTGACGCACGGCGCAGCCGCCGCCCCCGAAGCGGCAGCGGATCCGCAGCGCCTCGGACTCCAGGCGCAGGGCGGGAGAGGGCAGGGGGCCGAGCAGGGCGCCGTTTGGCCGCGGGGCCTCTCCGGGGAAGCGGCTGTCGGCCTGCACAGGCCTGTCCTTGGGGCCGGACATTCGCGGCTGGGAGGGCCTGGGGGTGAGCGCGCGCGACCTTGCGGGCTGGGGCGAGGGGGAGGCCAGGGCCGCACCGGGGGGGATGCACATCAGGAGCAGGCCGACGGTGGAGATGGTGCGTTGTGAGGTGGACATGCGGCTTGTGGAGTACGAAGGTGCTATAATACCACCGCTCGGCGCTGGTTGTCAGGTGCCAGTGCGTGCTGTCTGTCGGACGCTGGCGCCTGGCCCCTGCCTTTACGCCAGGTGGGGCCGAGCCGACCATCCATCCCCCAGGAGACCCATGAAGCATATCGCGATCATTTCCGTTGTTGCCGTGACCGCGCTCGTGCGGGTGCCCGTGGCCCGGGCGGACCTGGCCGCCGCCAGGGCCAGCCTGCAAAGGGGCGACTACAAGCTCGCCCTGGCCGAGTACAGGCGCTCTGCCAGGGGCGCCCAGCGTCCGGAGGCGCTGCTTGGCCAGGCGGCGGCGCTGAGGCGCCTTGGGAAGTACAAGATGTCCGCAAAGGTGGCCGCCAGGGCGCTCCGGCTGCGCGGGGTTCGTGGCAAGGCGGCGGTGGCCTACGGCCGGGCCCTCATGGACCTGGGCCGATACAAGGCCGCCCTTGCGGTGTTGAAGAGGGCGGTCAAGGGCCACAGCACCAACTGGGCTGCGCGGGTGCTGCTAGGTCGCCTCTACCGCACCCTGGGAAAAAAGCTCAGGGCCAAGGTGGTCTGGAAGGACCTGTTTCGGGATTGGGACAACGGCACGCTGGACAAGAGCCGGGCGGACCACACCTACTACGTGGGCGTCGCCGGGCAGTTTACCAAGAACTGGAAGTTCGCCTCCGACGCCTACCAGGAGGCGGTGAAGCTGGATCCGAAGCTGTACCAGGCGAACATCATCTGGGGCTACCTGTTCATGGAGAAGTACAACGTGCCCGAGGCCGAGAAGTGCTTCGATGACGTGCTCAAGTACGACCCCAACCACGCCGAGGCCTGGGCGGGGAAGGCATGGGTGGAGTGGAACGCAGCCAGGCCCAAGAAGGCCCTGGGGAGAAAGCACGCCCTCCGGGCCCTGGCCACCAACCCCAACCTGGTCGAGGCCATGCTGTATCTGGCATCCATGGACATGTACGACAAGGAGTACGGTCGGGCGCTGATCTGGGTGGATCGTGCGCTCAAGGTGAACCCGAACCACCTGCGGGCCCTGGCGCACCTGGGTGCCATCCACATGCTCAGGGGCAAGCAGAAGGAGCTGGCCAAGGTGGAGGCACGGGTGAGAAAGATCAACTCAGCCTACTCAGACTTTTTCACGATCATCGCCAAGTTCGCCGACCGTCATCACCAGTATCCAGAGGCTGTGCGCCTGCTACGAAAAGCCAAGGCGATGGACTCAAATGACGAGAAGGCCCTGGCCGCCCTGGGTGTGGCCCTGCTCAGAGTGGGCAAGGAGAAAGATGGGCTCTTTTGGCTGAACGAGGCGTGGAAGCTGGACCGCTTCAACCACCAGACCATGAACCTGCTGAACCTGTACGATGACATCAAGAAGAGATTCACGACCATCAAGGCGGGTCGCTTTCGCATCCGGGTGGCCAAGGACGAGGCGAAGGTGATTGGCCGATATGTCCCGAAGCTCCTCAGGGGCGCCCTGGCGCGCTACATGAAGAAGTACCGCTGGAAGCCTCCGGGGCCCATCGGCGTGGAGCTCTACGACAGGCAGGCGGACTTCACTGTAAGGACCTTTGGCGAGCCGACCCACGGGGGGATCCTGGGGGTGTGCTTCGGGCCGGTCATCACGGCCCTCTCCCCGTCGCTGGGGCGGGCTAGCTGGGCCATGGTGCTCACCCACGAGCTGGCCCACACGGTGCACATCGCCATATCGCGGGGGCGTGTCCCCCGCTGGTTCACAGAGGGGCTGGCAGAGTACGAGACAATCATCAGGCGACCCGAGTGGCGGCGGGAGCACCGGCTGGACACCTATCGCGCCATCACCATGGGCCAGCTCAAGGGTGTCGTGGAGGTAAACCGCGCGTTCACCCATTCCAAGACCCCCAAGGGCGTCGTCATCGCCTACTACCAGAGCTCCCAGCTCATCCGGTTCATCGTGGCAAAGTGGGGCTTTGGCGCCATAAACAAGGCCTTGCGCATGTACGGCAAGAGCAGGACCACGAGGGAGGTGATCCCTGCCATAACAGGGCTTGGAGTGCAGGAGTTCGATCGCCGGTTCAGGAGCTGGATGCTCGGGGAGCTGAAGATCTACCGCAAGAGCTTCGACCCCTATGCGGCCATGGTGGTGGATCTCCACGTTCTCCTGGCGCGAGCAAAAAAGAGCCCGCGCAGCGCCCGTGCCGTGGCCAACCTGGCGGTGGGATACATGCTCCGCCGGAAGATCTCCAAGATGAAGCAGGCCATTGCCAGGGCGATGAAGCTGGATCCAAAGGACCCGGTGGCCAGGTACCTCCAGGCCAGCCTGGACATGCGCTCGGGCAAGCACAAGCGGGCCGAGCAGACCTATCGCTCCCTCGTAAAAGGGGGGCACGACGGCTACTGGGTGCGGATGCAGCTCGCGCGCATCGCCAGGCAAAGAAAGGACTACAAGGGCGCCTTGGCGCAGCTCGAGCGGGCGCACCGTCTGGACCCTGAGCGGACGGCGCCGCTGGACATTCGCGCGAGGATCCTCAAGAAGCTGAAAAGAGACCTGGAGCTCCTGAAGGAGCTCTGCAGGCTGGCCAGGCTCCGCGAGGGGAACGCGCGCCTGATGTACACCATCGTGGTAAGGGCCACCAAGCTGCGCCGGTGGGACATTGTCCGCAAGCTCGGCCGGCAGGGGGTGGAGAGCCAGCCTTTGAACCTGACCATTCACGAGAAGTACGCCTGGGCGCTGAAGGCGGCCAAGACCCCGGCTGCATACAGGGCCGCCATCTTCGAGTTCCAGTCGGCCCTGTATGTCATCCCGGACGCCATGCCGCCCCGAAAGAGAGCGTGGATGAAAAAGAAGGAGGCCTGGATCCACCTCGGAATGGCCGAGTGCTGGGCTGCCCTGAGAGAGCCGGATCGCGCGCTGCGCGCCGTGCGCGCTGCCCTCGCCCGGAGCTCCAACCTGGCCCGCGCCATTAGGTTGCGCAAGAGGCTGGATCCCACCTACCGCCCTGATGATGGCCAAGGAGGCCTGGTCCAGTAGGGCTACTCCTCTTCCAACAGCTCCAGGTCCTCCTCCCCCAGCTCGACCACCTCGCTGTCGTCGCCCCTGTTTTGGGCGGCCACCATCGCCGCAAACCTGGCTCTGATAGACTCGGCTGCGTCCGCGTCGAACATTGTTGCGTCCTCGGTCTCGTGCATGGGCGCATCGACTGGGTCATCCGGTGCCGGCTCCGGGGCCGGGAGCGGGTCGGTGGATATGCCCGAGGGGGGGCTCTCCCCCGAGGCGAGGGAGCGTGGCTCGACCAGGCCGCCGCCTCTGTTAGCTGACCCGTAGTCGCCTTCAGCGTAGTCGTCCTCGGCGTAGTCGTCCTCGGCGTAGTCGTCCTCCTCGTAGTCGCCTTCAGCGTACTCGCCCTCGGCGTAGTCGCCTTCAGCGTAGTCGCCTTCAGCGTACTCGCCTTCGGCATACTCGCCTTCAGCGTACTCGCCTTCGGCATACTCGCCTTCGGCGTACTCGCCTTCGGCGTACTCGCCTTCGGCGTACTCGCCTTCGGCGTACTCGCCTTCGGCGTACTCGCCTTCGGCGTACTCGCCTTCGGCGTACTCGCCCTCCTCGTAGTCGCCCTCCTCGTAGTCGCCTTCAGCGTACTCGCCCTCGGCGTACTCGCCCTCGGCGTACTCGCCCTCGGCGTACTCGCCTTCGGCGTAGTCACCCTCGGCGTACTCGCCCTCCTCGTAGTCACCCTCCTCGTAGTCGCCCTCCTCGTAGTCACCCTCCTCGTAGTCACCCTCGGCGTAGTCACCCTCCTCGTAGTCGCCCTCGGCGTAGTCACCCTCCTCGTAGTCGCCCTCGGCGTAGTCACCCTCCTCGTAGTCGCCCTCGGCGTAGTCACCCT
>JAJRWW010000258.1 GCA_024276595.1 Myxococcota bacterium | reverse complement strand
CTGGTGGGGATCTCCATCCGCAGCCCCAGGGACCTCCCAATGGTCATCGCCCTCGGGCCGGCAAAGCTGCTCAAGATCTCCGGGGGGCGCCTGATTCCCACGGGGGCGACACTCGGGCGCTACGGGGTCAGGCGAGTGAAGGGTCTCCTGGCGGTGGCGGGGCACCAGGTAGCTCTGCTCGCGGGCGGCAAGGCCGTGCTGCGGCGTCGAGTGGCTCTGGCCCGCCGCCCATCTCCATCCCTCCCGGCAGGTGTGGGGAGGGCAGAGAGGTGGGTGGACGTGGACCTCACCGAGCGGCTGGTCTATGCCATGCGCGGGAACAAGGTTGTCCGGGTGATGCTCTCCAGCATGGGGCTCAAGACCCCTCCGGGCCTCTTCCGCGTGGAGCAGAAGCTGGTGTGGAAGGACATGAGCCGGCGGTACGGTGTGGACCCGTTCTTCCTGGAGTCGGTCCCCTACGTGGTGTTTTTCAAAGGTGACTTCGGGCTGCACGGGACCTACTGGCACGACGGCTTTGGGAGCCGCCTCTCCCACGGGTGCCCCAACCTCAGCCTGGCCGATGCCCGGTTCGTGTTCGACTGGCTGGGCCCCGGCTTGCCGCCGGGGTTCGTGTCCATCCGTCCCACGAAGCTGGATCCAGGCGGGGTGGTGCGGGTGCGCGGGAGGTACGTGCTTCGGCCTGGAGAGGCGAGCCCGGCCCGGCCAAGGCGCGCCAGGCGTGGGCGACAGGCGAGACCGAGGCGCTGAGCCTCGGGCGGGTGGCTGGACGCCCCTCGGGTGGGCCCTCCGGGTGGGCGCCCCTTCCGGGTGGGTGCTGGCGCTGCCCCTTGCTCGCTCGATCGCCCGGGGCTACTCGCCGTTCTCCAGCTTGTAGGCCGCGATGGCCCGCTGGATGCGGCTCTTGAGTACGTGGGGGGCGATCCGTCCGCAGGTGCCCCTGCCGTTGACCGGTGTGCAGATGCGATAGCACCAGGGGACCCTCGACACCGTCTCCGGACAGCCCAGGTAGCTGTAGGGCTGCAGCACCGGCTGGGGGCCCACGAACCTGCGGATATGTCTGCTCTTCATGTTCGGCTTCTCCCTGGGATGTGATACATCCCATGGCTGTAACTGCAATGAACATGCCAGCAACAGGCAGTGCCAGTGGATCTCCGGTGACCCTGCCCCAAGGCGGGATTGGCGCCGATCAAGGCGAGTGCGTTGCGGCTGGCACCGTGCAGCCTGGCGAAAGGAGGAGCCCTTCTGCCCGAAAGAATGTCTCACTCGGGTGTCTCATGAGACATGGTCCCTGGCCAGACACGGGCTCACAGGAGGAGGGCGGCGGCGGTCTTGAGAGAGAGGAGCTTGCCACCCACCGACAGGTGAACATCGTGCACGAACCAGCGGCCGCGAGCTCCCACCAGGGAGATCCGAATGGTCCGCTTTCCAACCCTCAGGTCCACCTCGGCCCACCGCCAGCGGCCCGTGTCTCGGATGCGCAGAGCCAGGAGCTTTGGCAGCCTGCTCCTGGCCGCCCTGCTCGCCCGGGAGCTGCTGCGGCCGGAGGCGCTCCGACCAGAGCCCCGCCCTTGGCCGCTGGGCATGATCTGGCCCAGGAGCCTGGAGAGCTTGGCCCGGCTGAGGCGCCGCCACACGGCCCTGTTGAAGGAGCGAGAGCTGGCCCGGCGGATCCCCGGGAGGTACCTGGAGAACAGAGAGATGCCAAAGCCGAAGAGGGGCGCAATCACCGGCCCGGTCTTGCGCAGCGACAGGATCCTTCCACCCAGCGGAAAGATCACGTCTGCCACGCGCCACACCTGGCTCCTGCCTCGAGCCAGGATTATCCGCAGGGGCGCCATGGGCCCCAGCCTCAGCCGGATCTCGGCCCGTCGTCCGTCGGGCTGCACCACGAGGGACTCGAGGGTGACTCTGGTCTGGGGGACTGCTCTGGGCCGGGGCCGGGGCCGGGGCCGGGGCCGCATCGCGGATGGGAGATGGGGCCGGTGACCCGGCCTGGACGCCGAAGGGGGCCTGGGAAGAGCCAGCTCCAGGGTGCGGGTGCGCAGGCTGCGCATCAGCGATCCCAGCCGGGGACCCAGGATGCGCAGCAAGGGGTCCACCACCGTGCGACGGACCTGGGAGTCGAACGCCTCCCCAAGGGGTGCGCCCTTGCCAGAGAGCAGTGCATGGGCCAGGGCAGCGGCAGGGGCCATCATGGCCAGTGTACTTCTCATGGAGCGCTGCTTGCCTGCGAAGGGGGCGATCACGTCGTCCAGCTTCCAGGCGGCTCCCTCCTTGACGAGCCTCACCTGGACCGAGGAGCGGTCCACCGAGAAGGTGAGGTCCAGCCCGCGAGCCGTCTGGGCTATCTTGCGCAGGGTCGGGAGCGCGCCCCCGGAGGGACGCGGCAGAGGTGCGGCTCTCCGCTGGCCGGCCGAAGGCCCATGTGGGGGGAGTGTGCCGGAGCGCCTCCGAGCGCCGAGGAGCCTGCCCAGGGCCTTTGGCAGCACCTCCAGGGGGACATGTCGGAGCAGGTCCTGGGGGATGCGCGACCAGAGGTGTCGGTTGAGGTCTCGCGATGATGCGCGGCGGAGGCCGGCCATGAGCTGTCCGAGGGCCTTGCCGCTCTCGCGGTTGCCCAGCAGGATCTTGGGCACCAGCTTGCCGGCCAGGGCAGCCAGGCGCGCCATGGGTGCAAGGGCCTCCAGCATCTGCACCAGGCGCAGGGTGTTGCCCTTGCGGGTGAGGGTGGCGTTGTGCAGGCGCCAGCTCCCCCCATTGAGCCTCATGGCGATGGTCAGGCCGAGCCCGGGCAGCTTCAGGGCCACCTGGAGCCGACCCCCTGTGCGCTGGAATCGCTCGATGATCTTGGGGCTCAGATGGGTGCCACGAGCTCGCAAGGCATGGTCGCCCGTGGCTGCGACCTTCTTGGGCAAAAGAGCGTCTCTGATGGCAGCCCAGGGCAGCAGCGCCAGGTCCCCGGGGGTGAGCCAGGAGAGGGACCGGCGCCACAGGGAGGCGGGCAGGGCGCTTTGTAGGCGCGAGATGAGGGCGGCGAGGGCGGCCGGAGAGGGCGGGGCTCCCGAGCCGGGGCCCAGCAGGTGTTTCTTGGCCCAGCGAAAGAGCCCCAGAGCCGGCTGGAGGTAGCCAACCAGGTCTGCCAGCCGGTGCCACTGGCCTCCGAGCCTGACTCGGACGTCGTCGACCCAGTACTGTCCATCTCGCTCCAACAGGGTGATCGAGGCCGGGAGAGAGCCACCGGAGAGGGAGACCTCCGCGTGGTCCGGGAAGAACCTGGTCCTGATCTTCGAGCGAGAGCGCTTCCTTGGGCCCTTGCGGTCGCGCCTGGAGGAGGTGGAGGAGGTGATGGCCTCCAGCTCGGCGTCGCCCAGGCGATCCCAGACCTGACTGCGCAGGCGCGGGGTGGAGACGTTCACCAGCAGGTAGCGGGAGCCCCTCTCCATGCCTGCCTGGATGGCCTTGGCCGCCAGCAGCACCTTCAGTAGCTGCACCAGGTGGGTCTTTCTGCCGTTCATGGGCAGGGTGATGTCGTCCACCCGCCACCGTCCGCCCTCCAGCACGCAGTCGAAGGCGAAGCGCGTCTTGCCCCGGCGCGCCACCAGGCGAGCGGTGCGGCCCCTGCTTCTGAAGCTCACCAGGCTGACACCTGGCCCCTTGCGACGCTTGCGGCGCCTGGCGTGCGGGCCGGCCTTGCCCGGCTTGCGCCCGGCCATGGCAGGGTTTCCCTTGACAGCGGTCTGGATCTCCTGGTCGGTGAAGCCATCCCAGTACCAGGCAAGGCGCCAGCTCGAGTGGCGCTTGAGCCTGGCCCTGTCGCCCTTGGCGAGGGCCGGCACGAACCTCTTCCCCACCATGGTGGCCACGGAGATGAGCGTGCAGCCCGAGAGGACAGGGGCCGCCACCATCGCCAGGGGGACAGCGAGCGCCACGGCGACCCCGGGCGGAAGCGCCCTGGCCGGGCGGCAACCCAGACCTGTGGTGCATGACGAACGCATGGTGGAAAGATAGCCCAGATGCGGGGCCCGGGCCAACCGCAATCGGGAGCGAGTGGCTGTCGCCTTGGCGCGGCTGGAGGCGGTATGCGGTGGCGCGAGGTGGTCGGGTCGGGTATTGTCTCCCGACGGATCACGCAGGAGGCCTGTCATGCCAGTTTGCCCCGAATGCCGCGCCGAGTACCGCGAGGGCTTTGATCACTGCCCGCGCTGCCAAGTGGATCTTGTTTCCCCGGACGATCTGCCCGAGCTGCTAACCGACGAGCAGGTGATCGCCTCCATGGCCGAGGAGGACCTGGCGCCCGTGGTTCGCGGGAGCATCGAGGGGTGCCGAGAGACTCAGCACACCCTCCTGGAGGCAAGGATCCCGGCGGCCATTCACGAGGCCCAGGACGTGGTGGCCGAGGCGGGGCACTTTCGCATCTTGCAGGTGGTGGTGCGCAAGCAGGACCTGGAGGAGGCCCAGCGGGTGCTGGAGCTGGACTGGCTGGGGGACGCGCAGCGGGAGGGGCTGGCTGCCGCGGTGGAGCTGGCCGAGGGAGAGGGTGACGGCCCCCTCGACAGCCCCGAGGGGGACGAGGAGGGTGAGCCCGCCTGTCCCGCTTGTGGCTGCACCAAGCCACTGAAGAAAGGCAACTGCCGCGACTGCGGTCTTCACCTGGCATGAGGAGCCTGGGCATGAGGAGCCTGAGATGAGCGACCAGATGAACCAGCCTGGCCAGCCAGGGGATCCGTGCGGAGGCAGCGAACGGAGCACAGGCGACCTGTCGGTCAAGGAGCAGGTGGACCTGCTCATGCGGGGCACCTTCTTCGCCGACGAGGTGGATGGGAGGCCACCTGAGGGGGAGACATCCTTGCGCCAGCAGATGCGTGCCGAGCTGGCCGCCAAGCTGAGGAAGGGGCGACCCCTAAGGGTGTACCTGGGCGTGGACCCGACGGCCACGAGCCTGCACATAGGGCACATGGTGCCGGTGCTCAAGCTGCGTCAGTTTCAAAAGATGGGCCACCAGGTGGTGTTTCTCATCGGGGACTACACGGGCCTCATCGGAGATCCCAGCGGCCAGACCAAGGAGCGCCCACAGCTCACCGCCGAAGAGCTGCAGGACATGAGCCGGGGCTACACCGAGCAGGTCTTTCGGGTGCTGTGCGGAGAGAGGACCGAGGTGCGCCGGAACTCCGAGTGGCTGGCCCACATGGGCTTTGCGGACATCATCAGGCTCGCCGCGGTGTTCCCCCTGAAGCAGATCATCGCCAGGAGGGAGTTTCGGGAGAGGATGGATGCGGGCAAGTCGCTGCGCTTCCACGAGGCATTGTACCCGCTAATGCAGGGCTATGACGCCCACGCGCTGGAGTGCGACGTGCAGGTGGGGGCTTACGACCAGCACTTCAACCTGCTGGCCGGGCGCGCCATCCAGCAGAGCTATGGCGCCGAGCCCCACGTGATGATCACTGTGCCGCTGCTGGCGGGCACCGACGGCAGGAAGATGAGCAAGTCCTTTGGAAACAGCGTCAACATCGGCGACAGCCCGAGGGACATGTACGGAAAGCTCATGAGGATCTCGGACGAGCAGATCCCGTCGTACCTGGACCTGGCGTGCATGCTCATGGACGCCGCCCAAAGCGAGGGTCTGAAGGCCGCGTACCGGGAAGGGGAGACAAACCCCATCGAGATCAAGGAGGCCATTGCCCACCACGTCACCGCCCAGTACCACGGGATGGAGGTGGCCGATGGAGAGCGGGGCTGGTTCAGGGCGCATGTGCGCAAGAAGCAGATCCCGGAGGACATCCCCGAGGAGGTGGTCTCCGCCGAGCTCTTGGAGCGGGATCCGAGCTGGGCGTCGGTGATGGTCGGGCTCGGGCTGATGCGCTCCAAGGGCGAGGTGCGTCGCCTCATGAAGGGGGGCGGGTTCCGGGTGGAGGGGGAGCAGATCAGGGACCCTGCGGCCGTTCACGACGGAGCCGAGGAGCTGCTGGTTCAGTTCGGCAAGCGGCGATTCGTGAAGGTCCTGAAGGGCTGACGGTCTGGGCAGCGGCTCCTTGGTGAGCACCGGGCCAAGAGGGAGGAGCCTCAGTCGTCGAAGTCACCCTCCGGGCCCTTGTCCGAGTCGATTGACCTGGCTCGCTCGACGATCTTCTCGTCGGTCCAGTCCGCCGGGTCCTCCATGCGCTCGGCCTTGGGACCTGGATCGTGGCTGCCGGTATCGCAGATGAGGTCGATGGCGATCTCGGCGGAGCCGGAGGCGAAAAACACGTTGGTGAGCAGGTTGTGCACGAAGTCCTCCACCCGCCCTGCCATGCGCTCGCGGACCGCGGCGGGCTGGCCGAGGATCTTGTTTTCGAAAGGCAGGTTCAGCTTCTTGTAGTTGCCACCCTTGATGCCGTTCTCGTCGGCGTAGGCCTTCATCTCAGCCCAGAGCTCATCGCTCATGCCCTCCCCGGGGATCTTCACGAAGTCGCCGTTTTCGTCGAGCAGGGCGTTGCCGTAGTCGTTGACCTCCACGCCCCAGGAGCACATCTGCAGGGCCGTGGCCACGTTCGCCTTGGTGGTGCGCGTCTTGGCGGCGATCTCCCGGAGCCGGTCGGAGCTGTTGCCGGAGGTGCCGTGCTGGGCTCCGCTCACCTTGAAGGGCGCGAGGGCCTCGTGGATCTCGCGGGTGAGCTCCGTCTGGATGCCAGCGTCGCTCGCCTCGATTCCATGGGAGGATCCGTTGTTGAGCGCAATCCAGGTGGGGAAGATGTCGTGGGCGTTGAGCCCTCGCACCAGGAAGAGGGCCTCCTCGGCGGTGGAGAGGCCGGCCTTGCCCTTGATCTCACCCACCTCTGTCTCCAGGGAGGCCCAGGCGGGCACCAGCGGGGCCAGCTTCAGGGTGGCCAGGAGGTTCTGGTCGTCGGGCATGTGGGAGGCGTCGATGGCGATGGAGGTCATTCCGTGCTCGAAGAGGGTGGGGATCTCCACCTGGGCCGGGCCCACGTCGGCCTCCTTCTTGATGCCGTAGTGGTCCGCGTGGATTGCCACCGGAACAGTGATGCCCATCTCATTGCAGAGGGCGTCCACCTGCCGGGCGATGTTCCAGTAGTTTACCGGGCAGTAGGCGTTGGCCCCACCCTCGGAGCGGGCGATCTCCACGATGATGGCCGAGCCAGCCTTCTGGGCGGCCCGGAGGGCGCCGCGGATCACCAGGTGGCTACGCCCGTTTGCAGCGATGGACATGGCTCCGCCCTTTCTCAGCATGGCGAGGTCCACGTACTTTCCACTCACGAGCAACGCCCGTGAGCTGGGAAAGAGCTTCTTGACATTCGGTGGGCGTCCCACCTTGAGTGCCTGGTCAAAGTCCGACATATTCTTCCTCCATCCTGTGTGGCCGGGGGAGCCATGGGGTTACCCGGTCCGCCGCCGGTGAGATGCCGTTGGCCTGTGCTGGCCAACGAAAGAGGTAGAGAACGTAACTCGCCCGGGCCCGGTGGGCAAGGGGCCCGCAGGAGGGGGAACGGGTTGGCGCTGGCGAAGGGGCTCCTACCAAAGGCCTCGCAGCGGGTTCTGGTTCGGCCGCCTGGGCGGTGGCCTCCAGTGGCGAAGCAGGGTCGCAGACCTGGTCGAGGGATGGGCGCGAGGAGCCCCCAGGGGCAATTATCAGTGTGGCAACTTCTGATAGTTTGCGTAGTTTCCACGGAGTTCGTAGTGGTGTGTCAGACATTGGCCCCCTCCAGCATCTTCTCGAGCTCCCCGAGCAGCGCCACCCCTGCCGCAGTCCTGATGTCGAATAAGGCGCAATGAGGCCGCCTTATTCTCGCCTTATTCTCGCCTTATTCTCGCCTTATTCTCGCCTTATTCATCGCCCTATTCATCATCGTGCCTCACGAGCGCCCAGGAAGCTCCACGCCCGTGCCCGGACGAGGACACCAGGCCGAGCTTCTTCAGGTGGAGAAGCTCCTCGCGTAGCCGGCGGTCCGAGGGGGGCTCGTCCATGGCGGCCCGAATCTCACGCAGCGGCCGAGCGGGCTTCTGCGACAGCAGATGAAGCAGCTCCCGCTGCCGGTCGGTCAGGTCGTGGGCCACCCGGTGGGGGGCTATGTAGCCGCTGGGCAGAAAACGCACCCAGACGCTGCCGGCCTGCTCACCGAACTCGGGCTCGGGGTGACCGGCCTTGACACATTGCTCCACGATCTTCTGCGTGCCCCGCCCCCAGCGCTCGATGACGCCCCGCAGGTAAAAGACCTTGGCGATCAGCGGGTTGCGGGGTCTGGAGGAGTGCTCGCGTTTGAGGTCTTCGGGCGTCAGGCCAAAGGGCAGCGTGCCGTCGCTCCAGATCTCCAGGCGGTCGTCGTAGATGGCCAGGCTCACCGCGCCACCGGCGATGCTGTAGTCCCGGTGGCAGAAGGCGTTGACCAGGGCCTCGCGCAAGGCCTCTAGCGGAAAGAGGGGCTCGTCCTCGCGCTCGAAGAGTCCGGGGACGATGCGTCCGGCCACCGGCAGGTGCCGCCGCAGAAAGAGCATGGCCTCGTCGAGCAGCGCAAAGGCGTGCCCCTCGAGCTGGCGCTGGTCGAGAAACTCGGACTTGTCCACGCCGCGAAAGCGCGCCAGGCGCAGGTGGCACTGGGGATAGTCCGGCATGAAGCGCGTGCCAAAGAGGACGACCGCGGCGTGGTTCAGTTGGCTCCCCTGGGCCAGCTCGAGTCTGTCGAGGATGTCCGGGGCGTCGCTGCCGGTAGACTCCGGCAGGCGCCCGGCGGCGATGCCCAGACGCGCCGTGCGAAGGATCTCCTCGCGATCCAGCTCGGTGACCCCGTGTCCGCCCGCTGGTTGGTTTTCCCAACGCGAGCGGGCGTGGGCCCGCTGGTTCAAGAGCCGCTGGTAGCTCTCTTGGGGCAAAACCGAGGTGGTCGAGCCCACCCGCTGGAAGGGGCGCCCGTCCCATGCGTAGGGGCGCGACTCCGGGTTGGGCAAGGCCTCCATGATAAGCACTTCCTTTACCTCTGCGATGGCGACTCGCGTCTGGGTGATGGCTGCGGGCGGCTCGAATCGGCCGAGCACCTCCGCTACATCGCGCAAGGTCTTGTCCGAGATCTCCTGTCCAATGACTCGGCCACCGGGGGTCACGCCGATCAAGACCTTGCCGCCGTTGCCGTTGAGCATGGCGCAGAGCGTCTCAGCGGCCCGCCGAAGCTGAGCCGTCGACTTCTTGAGCTCGACGGTGTCGGACTCGCCGTGAGCGACGAGCTGTTCCAGCTCGGCACGGTTCACGCTTGCCCCTCCAACATCTCTTCCAGCTCTCCCAGCAGCTCGAAGATCCGCTCCTCCTTCGTGCGGATCGACCGCACGAGCTCCAGCGCCGGGATGTGCTCGTAGTCGTCCTTGCGGTTCGGGTTGCGCGCCGTCAGGTCCCAGCCCTTCTCCTCGAAGGTCTTGCCGTCGAAGTCCACAACCCAGGAGTTGTCGCCCTCGACCTGGTTCTCCCACTTGGCCAGAAAGTCGGGAAGCTGGCTGCCCTCGATGGGCTTGCGGGTCTGCTTGAGCTCGAAGTCGTCGTTGGTCAGCTCGTAGAACCAGATCTTGTCGGTGGTGCTGCCTTCCTTGGGCCGCTCGAAGAAGAGCACGTTGGTCTTGACGCCGGTGTAGGGCAAGAAGGCGCCCGCCGGCAGCGACAGGATCGTGTGGACCTTGAAGTGGGTCAGCAGCTTCTTGCGCACCTTGGCGTCAGGCCCGCCGCGGAAGAGCACGCCCTCGGGAAGGATGACGCCAGCGTGGCCTCCCTTGCCGAGGTTGGCCATGATGTGCTGCAAGAACAGGATCTCGGTGGCGGCCGACTGGATGGTGAAGTTGCCCTGGGAGTCACGGTCCATCTTTCCGCCGTAGGGCGGAAAGGTGGCGGGGAAGCGTGTCTTCGCCAGGAGGATCCACACCGCCGCCATCGCGGGCGTCCCCGGGCTCAGATGGAAGGTGAGGTCGACGCTTTCTGACGTTGCCGCAAGAACCTCCGAGATCGCGCGGGTGGCCGCCTGGTAGATCTCGTCGAAGTTCGTAGGACCGCTCAGGGGTTCGTGGCGGAGCTGGATCTCCGGTGCACGGCGGGCGGTTAGCCACTCGGAATAGGGGGCGACCTCGTGGGGAGGGTAATCGTGGAGCAGGACTATCTTGTCGAGG